>JAIRLZ010000068.1 GCA_031259035.1 Treponema sp.
CGTGCGGTATGCGGAACGTTTCGGTGATGAATTATTTGAGAAACTGTTTATCCGCGCATTTGGGTATGGAACCATACCCTTCTCTCTTAAATATGCCTAGTTGACCCGTGAACGGTTACCATAACCCTTTCTGCGGCTTTTGGGTTGATGTTACCCGCCATATCAAGCCGGGGAATACCAACGAGATTCGGGTATTTACCGATAACCGGCACAAGCCGAATTGCCGCTGGTATACCGGTACGGGCATCTACGGCCATGTATGGATGCATGTAGGGGAAGCCCTGGCAGTTAAGCCGAATGCGCTTCATGTTACCATAAAAAAACTGAACGGCACGGAGGCGGTTTTATCGGTAGAAGCAGAGCTGTTAAATGAAACAGGCGGGGAACAGAAGGCGCGGATTACCTGTATGGTATTTGATATGAAAGGAAAAGAAATAGCCCGTAAAACCCAGTCGCTTATGATCCCTGAAAAGGAAAAAATGTCCGATAAAGAAAGAACCTTCCGTGAAGAACTGGAAACAAAGGACATAACGCCCTGGGACCTAGAGATGCCGTATTTGTATACTGTCCGCGTTGAGGTAACGGCGGACAACGGTTTTACAAACACGGCGGAATGCCGGACAGGGATACGGGTCATATCCGTGGATGCGGAAAAGGGGTTCAGCCTGAATGGAAAGCCCGTAAAACTGAAGGGGGGCTGTATTCACGGGGATCTGGGTATATTGGGCGTGGCCGGACACGACGCCGCGATACGCCGCAAAATCAGGCTCTTGAAAGAGAGCGGTTTTAACGCCCTGCGTTTTGCACACAATCCCTACCTGCCCGGTTACTTTGAAGCCTGTGATGAATTGGGAATGCTGGCTATTGAAGAAGCCTTTGATGAGTGGGTTCTGGCAAGAACGAGCTTCGGAATATACCAGTGCTTTGAACACGAATGGGAGGCCGTGTTGGAATCCATGGTTGGCCGGGATTACAACCATCCGAGCATCATCTTATGGTCAACCGGCAACGAGGTGGAGGAGCGGGACGGCTCCGCGGACGGTTACGCATGGAGCGTGCGCCTTGCGGAAAAAGTCCGCGCTTTGGATGCAAGCCGCCCGGTATCGGTTACCGCCTGTTCGCTCCCGGAGGAATACGGCAAGCGGCCCGCAAACGGCGCGACAGGGAACCAGGCCCTCAACATGGCTTATGACAATTTTGAATCCGGGGTAGACCTCTGGGGAGACAAGACCGCCGCGTTTTTCGCGCCGGTTGATGTAGCCGGTTATAACTACAAATCGGTGCGCTATGCCCATGACGGCAGGAAATTCCCCCAGCGGGTAATCTACGGCTCCGAAAGCTATCCCCGTGGCGCATATAACAGTTGGCAGGCAACCCTTGAAAACAGCCACGTTATCGGCGATTTTGTCTGGACGGCAATGGATTATCTGGGTGAACAGGGGCTTGGCCGTTTTGCCCTTGGCGAAGGTATGTTTCCTCCAAGCCCCGTATGGCCCTGGCTCACCGCCCACTGCGGCGATCTCGATTTAATCGGAGACAAGCGGCCGCAGAGTTATTACCGTGACGCGCTTTGGCGGCGGAACAACGCGCCGCGTCTGTTTGTACAGCCGCCGGAACTGACCGGCAAGCAGCTCCTGCGCATGGCCTGGACCTGGGACCCGGTAGAACGGAATTACACCTATCCCGGTTATGAAGGCCAGGACATTGAGGCGCATATCTACGCCGCCGCCGATGAGGTTGAGTTGCTGCAAAACGGTAAAAGCCTTGGCCGTAAAAAACCCGAAGAATACAAAGCGGTTTTTGTAACACCCTATGAGCCGGGAGAATTAACCGCCATCGCGTATCAGGACAACAAGGAGACCGGGCGGGACATCCTTAAAACAACCGGGAAAACCGCGAGCATAGCATTAACCGCCGACCGGAACGCAATACTGGCGGACGGCGCGGATCTGTGTTTTGTCACCCTGCGCGCGCTGGACGAAAACGGCATACCGGTATTCCTTGAAAACGGCGAGGCAACGCTAACTCTGCAAGGCGGCGGTGAACTTTTGGCCTTTGGCAGCGCCGACCCGAAACCCGGCCGCCTAAAGCCATTCAGAGAAATGACCTGTCCGCTGTATCACGGCACGGCGCTGGCGGTTATCCGCAGCGAGGAAGGTACGAAGGGCTGTATGCTCTCCGTAACAATGAATGGCGTTACCGCTTCTTTGAGGATTGGTTTTATGCCTGCGGGAACACAGCCTGACGATATTATAACCGAAATCAAGATCGGCGGCCCGCTGGATACACCTCTTAGTGAACTGCTGGATAATGAAAAAGCCATTGCTATTCTGAAACAGCATCTGCCGGAACTGATGGGAAACCCGATGCTGAATCAGATAAAATCAATGTCAATTAGAAAGCTGGCAAGTATGGAAAATGCCGATATGTTACCACCGGATAAGGTACTGATCATTGAAGAAGAATTGAAAAGTCTGGAGGTTTATACATGAAATTATCACCATTATATCCGTGGGCAAGCGCCTCCCGCAGACTTGCCGATTTAAACGGTTTCTGGAAATTCCAGTTTGATCCTGAAAGCTCTGGAGAAGTGGAGGGCTGGACAAAAAGACTGCCCGCTCCGGTTTTCCTGCCGGTTCCGTCGAGTTTCGCGGATTTCTTCACGGACAAGGATTTCCGCGAATACTCAGGTGATTTTTGGTATGCGACCGAATTCTTTGTCCCCAATGAATGGCAAAGCCGGGAAATTAGCCTGCGTTTTGCCGCCGCCACCCACCGCGCCGTTGTATTTGTAAACGGACAGGAAGCCGCCGCCCATGAAGGCGGGTTTACGCCCTTTGTTGTCCCTCTCGGCAAAACAGTCAAATGGGATGAACCAAACACCTTAACCGTAAAGTGCAACAACGAACTGCGGGAAGATTGTATTCCTATTGGCATTACCGCGACACTGCAAAACGGCAAGAAAATGGCGAAACCCTATTTTGATTTTTTTAATTATGCGGGACTGTTGCGCCCGGTAACTCTGATTGCGCTGCCAAAAGAACACATTACGGATTTTACGGTACGGCATGAACTTTCCGGTAATAAGGCGCTGGTACATTATAACGTTGAAACAACCGGAGATAACAATGTTACAGTTGCCGTGTTTGATGAAGACGGAAAACAGGTTGCCGCCGGCGAAGGCAAAGACGGAATTATCAGCATTGACAACGCCCGCCTGTGGAATGTGCGGGATGCTTACCTCTACAAATTCGTGTTCCGCATAACGGACGGCGGTACTATTATTGACGAATATTCCGAGGACATTGGAATCCGCACGGTTGAAGTCCGGGGAACAGATATTTTACTCAACGGCAAGCCGGTATATCTGAAAGGTTTCGGCAAACATGAGGACAGCGATATTAACGGGCGCGGCTACAATCCGGCGGTTATCAAGCGGGACTTTGAACTCATGAAATGGACAGGCGCGAATTCCTTCCGTACCGCCCACTATCCCTACAGCGAGGAAATCTACCAAATGGCGGACCGGGAAGGTTTTCTGGTGATAGATGAAGTTGCGGCGGTGGGCATGATGACCAGCACCCTGAATTTTATGGACGCCGCCAATGGCAAACCGACCGCTTTTTTTCAGAAAGAAACTACAACGCGATTACTGAAAAACCATCTTGCCGCCATTGAAGAATTAATCCGCCGGGACAAAAACCATGCCTCTGTTATCGCATGGCGCCTTGCCAATGAACCGGAAACCACCGATGAAAGCGCCTTACCGTATCTTGAGGAAGTGTTTGCTCATGCCCGGTCATTGGATGCGCAAGAACGCCCCTGTACTTTTACCTCGCTTATGACCGCCACGCCAGACAAATGCGGATGCGTCCAATTATGCGATGTTGTTTGTCTTAACCGTTACTACGGCTGGTATGTAAAAGGCGGCTATGAAATTGGAGACGCGGAAAACTGGCTGCGGGGGGAACTTGAGGGCTGGAAAAATAAATGTCCCGGCAAGCCATTTGTGTTTTCCGAATACGGCGCGGATACGGATGGGACGCTGCATAAACTGCCTTCGGTCATGTGGAGCCAGGAATACCAGATTGAGTATCTTGATATGTGCCACCGGGTGTTTGATTCTTTCGATTTTATCAAAGGCGAGCAGGTGTGGAACTTCGCGGACTTTCAGACCACCGAAGGGATCATGCGGGTAGACGGCAACAGGAAGGGCATTTTTACCCGCAGCCGCCAACCCAAAGCGGCGGCATTTTATCTCAAAATGCGCTGGGAAAACCTTCCATGTGATTATAAGGCAAACAACAGCAATAAGTGATCCAACCCCAGTCCGGCCTTTTATCCATGATGGTTTATCCTTCGCCACTAGGGATACCGACGAGAGGCCGGACATTTTTGAGGTTGCGAGCGTAAAAAATAAAATTTCTGTCAAGGCGAGATAGATGAACACGGCTACTTGTACATCGCCTTCATTCTTGTGAAAAACGCTTTGGCTTCCGCCTCTTCATCTTCGGGCGTTTTTTGGGCCGCTTCATGATGCTCAATGAGATGCTGGGGAATTTCCGCCAGAAACGGCGAGGGCTGACACTCAACGGAGGATTGTTGCTTCCGGCGCGTCCGGCAGCTTGTGATAAAGAGCTTGTCCCGCGCGCGGGTGATGGCGACGTAAAACAGGCGGCGCTCCTCCTCTATGGAGCCTTCGCTTTCCTCCACGCTGTGGGCGTGCGGGATAACGCCGTCTTCGGCGCCCGCGATGAACACCACCGGAAACTCCAGCCCTTTTGAGGAATGTATGGTCATAAGGTTCACCTTGCCCTTGTCCGCGTCATCATCGCCGTCATCCCGCGTGATGAGGCTGATGCGGTTCAGATACGGGTAGAGGGTCGGGTCAAGGTTGTCGGGATCGTTCTCCCACACAACCATTGACTGGATCAGCGATTCAATATTGCCGAACTTCCATCGCGCCAGTTTTTCATTCTTGCTAAATTCCGTCACCAGATGTCCCCAATAATCGATCTCTTCAATCAAAGCCCTCGTCTTTTGCGAAAGTCCTCGCTTCCCCAGCATCTCTTCGCGGTTCTTCTCTATAAGCGCCATGAACTCGCGCACGTCGGCGCGTCCCATTTCTTCCTGAAAGAGGGCGTCTTCCGCGAGACTGAACCGCGTCATGGCGTCCCACAGCGAGGAGCGATTTTTGGCGGCCAGTTCGCTTATCGCCGCGATAGACGTTTTGCCAATGCCCCGGCGCGGCGTGTTGATGATGCGGAGGAGGTTCACATCGTCTTCAAGGTTGGCGATAAGGCGCAGATACGAGAGCGCGTCCTTGATTTCCTTGCGCTGGAAAAAACTCGTGCCGCCGGACATGCGGTACGGGACATTAAGCGAAAGAAACGCCTCCTCAATGGCGCGGCTCATGGAATTGGTGCGCAACAACACTCCGAAGTCGTCGTAGCGCATATGCTCCTGAAACTTCATTTGTTTTATCTGCTCCGCGATAAAGTCCGCCTCGTCGCTTTCGTTTCGCGGATAAAAGATCTCAATGGGCTTGCCTCCGCCGTTTCCTGACCAGAGGCGTTTTTCCTTGCGGTTGGTGTTGTTGGAAATGACGCCGTTCGCCGCTTCGAGAATCGTTGTTGTGGAGCGGTAATTCTGCTCCAGCTTTATCTCCACGACCCCGGGAAAATCTTCCTCAAACCGCTGAATGTTTTCGTAACTCGCGCCCCGCCACGAGTAGATGGACTGATCGTCATCGCCAACCACGCAAATATTGCACGGAGCGGACGTGTCTTCCGCGCCGCGCGCAAGCAGTTTCATCAGCCGGTATTGAATGAAACTCGTGTCCTGAAACTCATCCACCATAATATAGCGATAGCGCTTCCGGTATGCCGAGAGAATTTCGGGATATCGCTCAAAAAGGCGTATAGGAAGCGTCAGAAGATCATCAAAATCAACCGCGTTGTAGAGTTTCAGGTTGCGCTGGTATTCTTCGTATACATGCTCGTATTCGCTGTTTGCGCCGTGTCCCCACCTCGCGCGTCCTATTTTCACGTTGGAAAAAATCTGTCCAAGCGCATACAGATCCACGCCTTCCGTAGAAACCTTGCATTCGCGGAGGCTGTCCTTTATCACCTGATCGCGGTCGACCTCATCATAAATCGAAAAATTCCGGCGGTAGCCCAACGTTTCAATTTCATCGCGCAACACTTTCACGCCGAATGCGTGAAAGGTGCTGACCGTAAGGTTTTGCAGCTTCTTGCCGGTCAATTCTTTGACACGCGCCTCCATTTCCCGCGCCGCCTTGTTCGTAAAAGTGAGCGCCAAAATCGCGGACTGGGGTATCCCCCTGTCGAGCATGTTCGCTATCCGGCAGGTGATGACTCGCGTCTTGCCCGATCCGGCGCCGGCTATGATGAGGATTGGCCCTTCAATGGCGTTGACCGCCTGCAACTGAGGTCCGTTGAGATCTTCCGCCGGCGTCACTATATTTCACCTTGCGTCACGTTTTGACGGTTTTCCATGCGGGACGGCCGATTTCCGTGTTTTTCGCCTTGCGTCACGTTTTGTATTTTTCTCCTTGAGCATAGTTGCGCATGGGGGAAACAAATCCCCATGCGCCCGATTTTCCGAGGCAAGCTGGTATGGGGTCTTAAACCAAAAGCAATTTAAAAAATACGCCGCGGGGATCAACCGGGCGTCGGCAGGGGATCTCTTTTCAGGAAAAACTGAAGCCCCTGAATGCCAAGCATCATAACGAGAGTGACGGCGGCGCCCGCGACAACCACTCCGGCAATGACAGCCAGCATGGTCTTTCGTTTGCCCAGCCCAAGCGCCCACGCGCCGAGCGCGCCTGTCCACGCCCCTGTGAGCGGAAAGGGAATCGCCACAAAAAGCGCCACTCCAAGGCAGCCCCACTTTTCAACGCCGCTATGGAGTTTCACCCGCGCCCTTTCGACAAAACGGTCGAACAGCTTTTGATACCACGCCATCGTGAGAAACAGTTTGTGCAGGGTCGCCAGAAATATCCAGCACACCGGCGCGGCCAAGGCGTTCAAAAACGCGCAGAAAGGATAGGCTATATACCACGGAATCCCATGTACAATGGCGAAGGGTATGCCGCCCCTGAGCTCCGAAATCGGCGCAAAAGAAAAAAGAGCCGTCCACAAAAAGACGAGCGATGTGTTCATGGGAGGTAGTATACAAAAATAACGCGGTTTTGTATACGGCTTTTTTGATTCATTTCCTCCCGGTCACCTTCTCCCCTCCGAATGCGCCCGTATTTTGGATTGAAATGCCGCATCGCTGATTCTGGCAAAGTCCGCCTTGACAAAAGGAAAATCTCTGGTAGAATAAAATAACTGGGGACACTGACATTTCGGCGAAATGCCGCCGCAGAAAATCGTCAGTTCATTGAGGCGGTTTCAAAACGCGAACGCGCGTTGCAAACGTTTGTTCGGGTTGGGTTTGAATAGGTCTGCCTATAGGCTTTCGAAAAAGCGGTCTAAAGCCCGCGTTTCCGCGTAAGGTCCCGCGCAGAAATAACATGACCTTTTGGTCATATTATTTCATTATTGTATAATAAATTAGAATAAAATGCCGGCATTTTGTTTTTGCGCGGCTCCTAATTCTAAGTCAGTTGAGCCTGTTCCAAAACGCGAACCTGCGGTTGCGAACCTACGGTTCGGGTTAGTTTT
>JAIRLZ010000087.1 GCA_031259035.1 Treponema sp.
TGAAAGACGAAAAAGGGGAGACAATCACCGTCGCCATGTCGTTCCGGTGGCCTGTCAAGCGGGCGATTGACTGTTATGAAGAACGGCTTAAACCCGAAGAGCCGATGGTCACCCGCGTCAGGCTTATCGACACGTTTTTTCCAGTGGCGCGGGGCGGCACCTATTGCATTCCGGGCCCGTTCGGCGCGGGAAAGACCGTCCTGCAACAGATTACAAGCCGCCACGCGGATGTTGACATCGTGATTCTGGCGGCGTGCGGAGAACGCGCGGGCGAAGTCGTGGAAACTCTCAAAGAATTTCCCGAACTCACCGACCCCAGAACCGGACGCGCCCTCATGGAACGCACCATCATTATTTGCAATACGTCTTCAATGCCCGTAGCCGCCCGCGAGGCGTCCGTATACACGGCGGTTACGCTCGCCGAATACTACAGGCAGATGGGCTTGAACGTGCTCCTCCTCGCGGATTCCACCTCCCGCTGGGCGCAGGCGATGCGCGAAATGTCGGGGCGTCTGGAAGAAATTCCGGGCGAAGAAGCCTTCCCCGCGTATTTGGAGTCAACCATAGCCAGCTTCTATGAACGCGCCGGCATCGTCCGGTTGAAGGACGGCTCAATCGGCTCGGTCACCATTGGCGGCACGGTCAGTCCGGCGGGCGGCAACTTTGAAGAGCCGGTTACGCAGGCCACCCTCAAGGTGGTGGGCGCATTCCACGGGCTTTCCCGCGAGCGTTCGGACGCCCGCAAATATCCGGCCATTCACCCGCTTGATTCATGGTCAAAGTACAAGGGCATCATACCGGAAGAAACGGTGAAGTACGGACACAATTTCATGCGGCGTGGCAGCGAAGTCGAGCAGATGATGAAAGTCGTGGGCGAGGAAGGCACAAGCCTCGACGATTACGTCATTTATCTCAAGGGCGATTTCCTTGACGCGGTGTACTTCCAGCAGAACTCCTTTGACGAGGTTGACGCGGCGGTCAGCCCGGACAGGCAGAAGCATACTTATAATCTTGTTCTCAAGATACTCGCCTCTCAATTTACATTTGAAGACAAAAGTGAAGCCCGCTCGTGGTTCAACAAACTGCGCCAGAAATTCCTTGATTTCAACGGATCAAAGGAGCAGAGCGAGAAGTTCGTTTCTTTGCAAAAAGAAATCGAATCCACGGTCGCCGAAAAATCACGCGGCATTGACAAGAACGCCGAGAAAATTCTCTCATAGTGGACGGAGGAAACTGTGAAAAAGGTATACAGCAAAATAGAATCAATTACCGGAAGCGTCATCACCGTCCGGGCTGAGGGCGTGCGCTACGGCGACTTGGCGGAAGTTGACACCGTTTTTGGCACATCGCTGGCGGAAGTGAACCGGCTGCAAGACAACCTCGTCTCCCTGCAAGTGTTTGCGGGCGGACGCGGCATTTCTACGGGCGACACAGTGCGCTTTTTGGGGCATCCCATGCAGGTGCCGTTTTCCAGCAACCTGCTGGGGCGGGTGTTCTCAGGTTCAGGCGAACCTCGCGACAAGGGCCCGGCGCTGCACGAAAACCTTATCCCCATAGGCGGGCCGTCGGTCAATCCGGCGGAGCGAATCATTCCGAGGCGCATGATCCGAACCGGCATCCCGATGATCGATCTGTTCAACACTCTGGTCGTGTCCCAGAAGCTCCCGATATTCTCGGTTTCAGGCGAGCCGTACAACGAGTTGCTCGCCCGCATCGCCATGCAAGCCGAAGTGGACGTGATTATTCTGGGCGGCATGGGGCTTAAATATGACGACTACCTGTTCTTCAAGGACACCCTTGAATCCGGCGGAGCGCTCTCCAGAACGGTGATGTTCGTTCATACCGCCGCGGATCCTACGGTCGAATGCCTTATGATACCGGACATGTCGCTGGCGGTCGCGGAACAGTTCGCGCTTCAGGGCGAGCAGGTTCTTGTGTTGCTCACCGACATGACGAACTTCGCGGACGCCATGAAGGAAATCTCCATCATTCAGGAGCAGGTGCCTTCAAACCGGGGGTATCCGGGCGATCTCTACAGCCAACTCGCCAGCCGTTACGAAAAAGCGGTTGACTTCGCCACAGCCGGCTCCATCACCGTGCTGGGCGTCACCACCATGCCGGGCGACGACGTGACGCATCCGGTGCCGGACAACACGGGGTACATCACCGAAGGCCAATACTACCTCAAGAATGGGCATATTGAGCCTTTCGGCTCCCTTTCCCGTTTGAAACAGCAGGTCAACGGCAAAACCCGCGCGGATCACCGCGCCCTCATGGACGGCATGATCAAGCTCTACTCCGCTTATAAGGACACCCTTGAGAAAAAAGCGATGGGCTTCATTATGACCGTGTGGGACGAGAAGCTCCTCAAATACGGCGCGAAATTTGAAAAGGAAATGATGGATCTGTCTGTCAACATCCCTTTGGAGAGGGCGCTTGATCTTGGCTGGGAAATTCTCGCCGAATGTTTCAACCCTGAAGAAACGGGTTTAAGAACCGAGTTGATTGAGAAATTCTGGCCCCAAGAAATAGGATGATCTGTAAACGCCGCGCTGACTTCAGCATGAGGAGCGTGCTGTGAATTTGATGAAGAAAAGAAACCGCAGGGGGGACGAAGTTCTCATCTATAAAGCTGAGATGCATTGGCGTGTTCTTGCGCGTTCTTTTTTGGCGTTGATGGCGTCGTTTGTATGGAACCGTGTTAGCGTCCGGCGCAGGCGGCATGTCGCCGCGTTTCAGCGTGGTGAAAATAATAGACGATGCTCTTGAAAAAACAAACGGGCTGCCGTTAAGCGCAGCGGCAAGCCGGAAGCCATAATGGTTAAAACCGGGACCGTGAAAGATATTGAATACGGCACCTATATAGCTTCTTATCCTGTGGGAGAGATGAATGGCAAAGATAAAATTAACGAAAAATGAGTTGAAAAAACAGAAAGATTCGCTCAAGATGTACCAGCGGTACCTGCCGACGCTGATGCTGAAAAAGCAGCAGTTGCAGGCGGAAATCCGCAACACCGAGAACCGTATACAGGATTTAAAGGCGGAAAAAGGTAAAATTGACGAATCGTTCAAAGTTTGGATCGGCGTTTTCGGTGAAAAGGGCGTTTTCACGCCTGATATTGTGAAAATTGCCGCAGTCAAGACGGCGGTGGGGAACATTGCGGGCGTATCGATACCGTTGTTCCAGGGCGCGGACTTTGAGACGCAGGCGTATGACCTCGCCCGCGCCCCGCTCTGGCTTGACAGGGCGGTGGAAGGACTGGAACGGACTCTGCTCCTTGACTTGGAAACCAAGACGCTGGAAGAGCAGCGGAACCGCCTCGATCATGAACTGCGCGTTACGACCCAGCGAGTCAATCTTTTTGAAAAGGTGAAAATCCCTGAAACAAAAATCCATATCAAAAAAATTCAGGTCTACCTTGGGGATCAACAGACCGCGGCGGTCGTCCGCGGCAAGATAGCCAAACGCGGCATGGAGGCGACATGATTGTACCTATGAAGAAAGCGTCGATCCTTATTTTGGACGCGGCGCGGGAGGCGTCTCTCGAAAAACTTCGTGAGCTTGGCGTGATTCACCTTGAGAGAAAAACGGTCTCTTCGGACAGCCTCTCCAAACTTATCGACCGGAAAAACAAGGCGGAAATCGCGTTGGGCGTCTTGGGGAACTATAAGATTGACAAGGATGCCGCTCGTTCAGCGGAGGCGACAACGCCCCCGGCGGAAGAGCATATCTCCGCTCATGTGATTGAACTGATTGACAAGCGCAAGAGCTTGCAGGAACAACTCATTCTGAACGGAAAAGAGACAAGCCGCATTGAAAAATGGGGGAACTTCAACCCTTCGGCGTTGAAAGAACTGTCCGCGGCTGGCGTTGAAATCATCCCGTATGAACTGTCCGGCAAGGCGTACGCCGCGTTGACCGATGAGACCCGTTTCATTGTACTTGGCAAAGGCAAGAACTCGGTGTACGGCGTCGCGGTTGGCGCTGAAATTGAGGGAGAGCAGCCGTTTGTACTGCCGGAATGTTCCCTTTCCGAACTGAACAACAAAGCGCGTGATATAAAAACGCGGTTGCAAGACATTGAAGTCCAGCTTGGAAAACTCGCGTACAAGAAGGGAAACATCAAGGCGGAACTTGCGCTCTTGAAGGAACAGATCGAATTTGAGGCCGCCCGCGCCGGTGTGGAAGACATGGGAACCGGCGAAGTCGCCGTATCGTGCATTTCTGGGTACGCGCCTGAAGAAATGGCGGACGTCCTGAAACGGGCCGCTGCGGAAAACGGCTGGGCGCTGTTGATAGACGATCCGAAAGAGGAAGACATCCCCCCCACCCTCGTGAGGAACAACGCCTTCGTGCGTCTCATTCACCCCCTGTTCAGCTTCCTGGGAACCGTGCCGGGTTATCGTGAATTCGACATTAGCTTTTCGTATCTGATGTTTTTCTGTTTGTTTTTCGCTATGATTTTCGGAGACGCCGCGTATGGGTTGCTCCTTCTTGGCGCCGCATTGTTTGCTGGTTCGGTTTTTAAGAAAAAAAGCGGAAAATTTCCCGATATAATTAAACTCTTTGTGTTGCTTTCGTGTTGTACCGTTGTTTGGGGCGCGTTGAACGGCGCGTGGTTTGGCATTAATTACCGGCATCTTCCCGGCTTCCTCAAAGCGTTGGTTATTCCGCAGTTCAACTCCGATGTCGCGTTGCGTCCGTTTCCTGGCATATTAAAAACTTTGCTCCAGCTTCCCGATAAACAGCCCGCGAATACCGCCTACTGGAACGTGCAGTTCCTCTGCTTTACGACAGCCATTATTCAACTGGTATGGGCGCACATCAAAAACATCAAGAAGTTGCTGCCTTCGCTGGTCGCCGTCGCGCAGCTTGGATGGCTTGCGATGATGATCGGGCTTTACTTCCTCGTGCTGTCAATGTTGTTGAAGATAGCGTTGCCCGGATTTGCGGTGTACTTAATCGGCGGAGGGCTTTTCACCTATTTCATATTTGCGAATCAGACGGGCGGAAACTTCGGCTTCAATATTGGGAAGAGTTTTGCGAACTTCCTCCCAACATTCCTTAACGCGGTGTCCAGCTTCGGTGATATTATCAGCTACATCAGGCTTTTCGCCGTGGGGATTGCGGGAAGCTCAATTGCGCAGAGCGCCAACTCAATGGCGCTTGGCGGGGGATTAAACGGTTCGGTAGGAATCGTTGTTCTGAAACTGTTCGCCGCGTGTTTGATCCTCGCTTTCGGACACTCGCTGAATATAGTGATGACCGCTTTATCGGTTATTGTTCATGGCGTTCGTCTTAATTTATTGGAATACGCCGGCAGCCATCTTGGCATGGAATGGTCCGGTTATTCATATGCGCCTTTTGCGCTTCAGCAGAAGGGAAAAGGGCAAGTCTAAATAGTTGGACTTAGCCTGTCAAGAAAACTATAGGTAAGGAGCATACAATGGATGCTGGATTAGTTGGACAAATTGGAGTGGGCGCTTGTCTTGGACTTGCCGCTGTTGGTTCCGCTGCTGGACTTGGCGTCGCCGGTATGGCTGCTATCGGGGCGTGGAAAAAATGTTTTATTCAGAATAAGCCGGTGCCGTTTATTCTGATAGCTTTCGCGGGCGCGCCGTTGACCCAGACTATTTACGGTTTTATTCTTATGCAGGCGCTTTCGGCAAGCCAGAGCCTCAATGGGTTTCAGCTTTTGGGCGTCGGCATCTTCGCGGGACTCGCTATTGGCGGTTCGGCGCTTGCCCAGGGAAATTGTTCGGCGGCGGCGTGCGACGCATACGGCGAGACAGGGCAGGGATTCGGCAACTACATACTGATCGTGGGTCTCTGCGAAACCGTAGCCTTGTTCGTCATGGTGTTCTCAATGTTGCTTGCCGCGTAGCGGCGCGGAGCGGAACAAAAACGGCGCGTAACACGGCCGGCGCCGTTTTTGTTTTCGTATGTATCAGTTCACATTGCCCGCATAGACATACGGCAACCGCTGTTTCGCTCGTTCCACCAGTGAAAAAATCGTTTTAACCGGCGTCGGTTGCTTGTCCCGCATCTTAAATTGCGGGAAAAACCGTGTAATGTGCAGGGGAATGCCGCCGGACGCGGACGGAACCGAAGCGATCCACCCGGAAAGCTCCTCTATTTCCTCTTCGCCGTCATTCTCGCCAGGCACAATCAGCGTTGTTATTTCAACATGGACGCTTTTCGCGCATATTTCTATGGTTTTCTTAACCGTCTCAAGCGAACCGCCGTGCCTTTGGTAGAATTCGCGTGAAAACGCCTTGAGGTCTATGTTCATGGCGTCAACCAGCGGGAGCAGGGCTGCCAAAGGTTTTTCCAGAATCATGCCGTTTGTCACCAGCACGGTCTTTAAGCCGCGCTTCCGCAACAGGGGCGCGACGTCAAGAATGTATTCCACACTGATGAACGGCTCGTTGTAAGTGAAAGCGACTCCGAGGTTTCCAGGGATGGACAACGCGGCTTCAAGCAGTTTTTCAGGAGGCAGAAAATCCGCGCGGGGCTTCATCTGGGAGATGGAAAAGTTCTGACAAAAAGCGCAGGCCATGTTGCAGCCGTAACTGCCCACTGAAAGGATGGCGGAACCCGGAAAAAACCGCTTGAGCGGCTTTTTCTCTATTGGATCAAGGGCGATGGAGGATATGCGCCCGTAGTTTTCGGCAAACAGGATTCCGCCCGAATTGCCGCGGGTGGAACAAAAACCGGTCTGCCCATCATGGATCGCGCACATGCGGGGGCAGAGGCCGCAACGCGCCGTCCCGCCATTTTTTTCGTAAAAAAGCGCCTCTTTCCGCATCAGGTGTGGCGCTCAACTTCAAACCGTTCAAGCGTATACGGCTCATAGGGTTGTATCCCCCCTTTTCGCAAAGCGATGGAAATTTGCTCCTCCACAGAGTCCACCCCGTCAAGATTGGGCAGAAGCAAACCCCGTCTGTTTCCGCGGCTCACAATAACGCCATACTTCACAACGTCAAGAACGCTGGGATCGTCGATTGATTCGGGCGGAGAAAGGATGTCGACGCTGTAGGCGAGCGACTCCAACTCTTCCTCTTCAACGCGGGGAAAGCGCGGATCCCGTGAGACTGCGGACACGCCGTTTTCGATAATTTCCAGCGCTATATTTTTGCGTACGGGCGCTATTGTTCCTATGCAGCCGCGCAACGCGCCGTCTTTTTTAACGGACACGAACACGCCGGCGCGTTTTTCAAGCATATCAGCGGGCATATCTTTGGACGGCGCGGGCGGCTCCATGATTTTTCCGGTTTTCACAAAACGCTCAATGGCGTCAATCGCAAGCCGTACGTACGGGTCGTTCGTGGCGCGAATACGCGCGAGGCGGGCTTTTCGCTCGTCAAGCAGGATGGGCAGGAGGGAAGGCTCGTCCCCATCGCCTGAAAACGCCGCCGTGAGGTAGCCCACCCCGAAGGGACACTCGTAGCTCAGAACGCGCCCCCGCGTCCGCAGTCCGTCCATGAAACCGGCGAGGATCACGAGGCTGCGGAAGCCGCACTCGGCGGCGCGTTCACAGAGCGCGGGATCGACCGCCAGAAGGCTTTTGAAGTCCGATCTTTCAACGCAATCTTTGACAAAGGCGTCATGCACGGGACCCTCTTTGGCAAAACCGTAAGGGCCGTCCGCTTTCAGCTTATGGGACATGTCGCCGCTCGCTATTAATACGACCTTCCGCCCCAGCGCGTCCACAACTTCCCTGATGCACATGCCGAACCGGTAATGGTCGATCAAGGGCAAGCCGGAAAGCCCGATGCGGATTATCCGCGGCGATTGGAGAAAATAGAGCGGAACCATGACGCCGTGATCCAATCCGGCGTCCCGCTCGCCGAGTTTTCCCGCGTGTACGCCCGCTTTTTCAGCCGCCGCGCCGATACTGTCCGCCAGCGCCTCATCGTACTGCACGGAAAACCGGATATGCGGGGCGCGGAACGCGCCAAAATCACCTGTCGCTGATGTTCCGGGTGAAATATGGAAATAATCAGCGTAACAAACGCTGTGCGGTGAAATGATGATGACAGTTTCAGGATTTTCCCCGCGAACTTCTCCCGCGACCCGCATATACGCATCCCGCGTTGCGGGAATCTCATCGCCCTTTCCCACGCCCGGGACAATCAGCGGAGGATGGGGAAGCAAAAAGGCTTTTCGCGTTTTTTTCATACAGACGCCGCTCCTTTATAAATGAAGTACTACTACAAATATTTGTCCTTGTCAAGTTGAAGGCGCCCGTTTAGACCCCACTGCAAATAAAACCAGCGGTTTCAAATACGGAATAATAACGACTGTGGAAAAGGACGGCAAAAAGGGAACCGCTTATGAGGCGGCATACCGTTCTGCGCATATCTATGAAGGAATTCCTCTGGAAAACGATCTTGGAGACGGAAAGCCCGTGCAGATTTGGGCGCGGGGCGGAGACTCTATGCAACCTAGTCAAAACATGACACCCGGGTTCCCAATCTGTTGGAACGACGCCGAAAACGGACCGTTACGGTGGAAATGGAGCAAGAATGCGTGGACGTTCATGTACGCCCACTTCCCGCTCTTCCCCGGAGAAAACAGACAACCAAGCGCTGTAACAAGACAGTCCGCTGGAAACCAAGAGTGAGCGGTGGTAATGGCTTCCAGATAGCAACGAGAAGCGTGGCGAAAGCTCGCGCATGAAAATCCGCTCCCTTGGACGGGACGACAAGCCCTCCGCTGAAAACTGCGGAAGGCTTTTTTATGCCCCTCTCGTTTTTCCGTTGCAAGCCGCAGATTCCAACTCCATCACAAGAATCGCAACCAACACGCAGAGGCGTTTTTCGCCGCCTGAAAGACGGAATGGAGAGCGGTCAACCACACGTCCGCAGGAGATTCACCACATCCGGAGATTAGAAGGTTCGGGCGCCTCAATGTCCACCGTTTCTCCGGAAGGGACAATGACATAAAAGCCGTTTTTCAAAGCATAGTCAGCGACATTCTTGTCAACAACGGCTCCCGCAACGGCTCCGAGGTATTTCCGCCTGTCATCGCGCTCGTCCGCAACCCGGCGCAATACTTCCATCCGCCTTAGGTGGTCATTCACATCCTCGGTAGTCAAGCGGGTCTTCACCTCCACCGCCATAACATACTCGCCGTTTTCAAGAAGCGCGTCCACTTCGGCAAGCCCTCTTTGATTATGGTCCCGAATCTCGACGTTTCGTGAAGTGCGGCTAAAAACAAAATTCAGCGCTTTAAATTTTTCATGGAGTTTGGGAGACATAAGGTGTTCAATCACATCTCCCAAGCGTCCGGTCAATTTTCCAATCTTCTGGTCGGTTTCCTTCATACGCCGGGCGGTCTCTTGCATCTGCCGGTCGGTTTCTTGCATTTGCCGATCAGTCTCTTGCATACGCCGGGCGGTCTCTTGCATTTGCCGATCAGTTTCCGCGTCCAATTCTTTGAGAAACCGCTCGGTTTCCCGCATACGCCGTTCATTCTCCTGAAACATAGCCCAGACTTCCTCAAAGGTCGCTCCCCGGGGCAACTCCCGCCCCTGCGCCGTCATGTTTCCCATACGTTCTTCTCCTTGACGCCTGTTCATAACCCACTCACGCGCAGACCAGCGTCCCGCCGCGCGGCTCGCCGCGTTACAAACCGGCTCCTCTGTCAAAATAATACACCATCCTAAAAAAAATGGCAATGTTGCCCGGGGTTGTCATCCCCGGCCGCTTGGCGCCTGCCCTCAAAGCTAACGGCTTTGCGGATAGACACTAGCAGTTTGTTGCGCTTCGCGCATAAAACCTCCAAAAATCGCCTGAAAAGGCGATTTTTTACCTTGCAAACTGCCAAAGCAGCCCCTTTATCGGGGTTTTTATGGTTCTTTTCAACGAA
>JAIRLZ010000102.1 GCA_031259035.1 Treponema sp.
GATTTTACCTCCGGCATCGCGGTCAACTGCTTGGGACACGCCTATCCCCCGCTGGTAAAGGCGATTTCGGAACAGAGCGCCCGTTTTAACCATGTCAGCAACTATTTTCAGAGCGATGCGGCGGAGCGGTTCGCGCGAAAACTGGTTGAAGCCTGTTCCGGCGCGGGCATGAAGAAGGTTTTTCTTGGCAATTCCGGCGCCGAGGCTAATGAAGCCGCGTTTAAGATCGCGCGGAAATATTCGCTGAAAAAATACGGCCCGGGGCGGCACACGATTGTTACGTTAAAGGGGAGCTTCCACGGACGCACCATCACGGCGCTTTCCGCGACCGGTCAAGACAAATTTCACGAGGATTTCGGGCCGTTCACCGAAGGGTTCAAATACGCGCCGCCCGGGGACATTCCCGCGCTGGATCGCGCCCTTGACAATACGGTTGCGGGTCTTCTCCTTGAAGCCGTACAGGGCGAAGCCGGCGTGCGCCCGCTGGACCGGGCGTATATTGAAGCGTCCGCAAGACTCTGCGCGGAGCGGGACATTTTGCTCATGTTTGACGAAATCCAGTGCGGCGTGGGCAGAACCGGCTCCTTCCTTGCGTGCGAAGCTTTCGGCGTCAAGCCGGACGTCGTAACGCTTGCCAAGGGGCTTGCGGGCGGCGCGCCTGTGGGAGCGGCGCTTGCGGGCGAAAAAGCCGCGGATACGCTTGGCATGGGCGATCACGGCAGCACGTTTGGCGGCAATCCTCTCGCCGCCGCCGCCGGACTTGTCACGCTTGAAACCGTGAACAACCCTGCCTTCCTGAAAGAGATCGCGCGCAAAGGCGAAAAACTGCGCGGCATTATCCGCTCGTGGAACAAGCCGAGTGTCAAAGACATCCGGGGCAAGGGGCTTATGATTGGGGTCGACATAGAACAGGAGGCGTGGGGCGTCATGGAGAAAGCGCTTGAAAAAGGCGTCCTGCTGCTTTCCGCAGGCGCAAAAACCCTGCGCTTTCTGCCGCCGTACATCATACGCGACGAAGAAATAGAGAGCGGACTGCGTATTTTGGAAGAAATCGTATAGTCAAGGAGGCGCCTTTATGGAAAAAGAGAACAAAAAACCGGTTTTAGTCGTACTGGCAGCCGGCATGGGAAGCCGGTACGGGGGGTTGAAACAGATGGACGCGCTCGGCGGGAACGGCGAGGTGTTGCTTGATTATTCGGCGTTTGACGCCTTGCGTTCAGGCTTTGGAAAGATCGTATTCATCATCAGACGCGATATTGAGAAGGATTTTGAGGAGCGCGCGCTTGCGCGGTTCGGCGGCGCGGCGCCGTACGACATCGCGTATCAGGAGATGGACTCGCTGATCCCGCCCGACATGTACGCGGAGGCGAAAAACGCGGGCAGAATCAAGCTGTGGGGAACGGCTCACGCGCTTCTATGCGCGAGGGAAAAGCTGGACGCGCCGTTCGCCGTCATAAACGCCGATGACTTTTACGGCAGGGAAGCCTTTAACGCCATCGGCGCATTCCTTTCAACACCCGATTTGAAAAACGGCTGCATCGTCCCGTACAGCCTAAAAAAGACGTTAAGCCCCAAAGGCGCCGTCACCCGCGGGATATGCGCCATCAAAAACGGCAAGCTCACGTCGGTTGACGAGTTGAAATCCATTGCGCGGGAGCGAGACGGCATTTTCAATACGGCTCCTGACGGCTCAAAACAGTTTTTGCCGGAGGATACGCCTGTATCCATGAATTTCTGGGGCTTTCCGCCGACCATTTTCGCGGATTTGTCCCGTTATTTTGACGATTTCCTCGCGGTTTCGGGCAAGGATATCAAGAGCGAGTGTTATCTCCCCATGTTCGCCGATTGGCTTGTCAAGAACGATCTGTTGGACATTGAGGTTGTGAACGCGGATTCCGAATGGTTCGGCGTAACCTATCAGGAAGACAAGGCGTCCGCAATGAACCGCGTCGCCGAACTCACGGCGCAGGGCGTGTATCCCGGCGTTCTTTGGAAGTAGCGGAGGCGGAGCGTGGATGAGAGCAGCTTTATCCTTGGCGTAGACTTGGATGGCGTTGTGGGCGACTTTTATGGCGCGATGCGCCGCATCGCCGCGGAATGGCTCGACAAACCCGTTGAGCGCCTGCCCGTCGAGGTCAGTTTTGAGCTGAAGGAATGGGGCATCGCCGAATATGGCGGCTATGAAAGGCTGCACCGTTTCGCCGTAACCCAGCGCAGCCTGTTTCGTGACATGCAGCCCATACAAGACGCGCCCGCGGCGTTGCGAAAGCTGTCCACGCGCGGCATTCGCATCCGCATCATCACGCACAGGCTCTACCTTAAATACGTTCACAAAACATCCATCACCCAGACCGTTGACTGGCTTGATTCGTGGGACATTCCCTATTGGGACATTTGCTTTATGAAGGATAAGGGCGCGGTCGGCGCCCATGTGTACATTGACGACTCGCCCGTAAATGTCGTTCAACTCCGCAAACACGGGTGCAGAACCATCGTGTTCACCAATTCGACAAACCGCCATCTTCCCGGGCCTCGCGCGGATTCATGGCAGGACGCCGAGCGTCTTGTGCTGGAGGCTCAGGAAGAGTGGACGACCGGTACGCTGGATTTGTTCGGCGCGTCCGGGTATACCCCTTTGTGAGAGAGGAAAAAAAATGGAACCTATTGTTTTCGATACGGCGTCGGGCATTCCTTTGGAAGAACAAGAGGAAATTCTCGCCGGACTCAATACGTTGGAGCGTCCGTTAGAGCGTCTTGAAGGCGGTGAAGCCGCAGCCTCGTATGAAAAACAGGCGAAGAAAAAAGGCGTCCTGCTTCCGGCGTTGACAAACGGCATAGCGGCGGCGCTTTTGGCGCTTGGACTTGCGGCGCTCTTTTTAACGCATGAACGGGATGAAGTGCGGTTTATGCAAGGCGCCGCGATGCCCGGCGTCACGGAACGGAAGCTGATTACGGAGATACGCAGAGACTTTACGGAGCAATTGAAGGCGAAGGAGGCTGAAATCGCGGAAATTCTCACGAAAATAGCCGGCGTTGATGCGGAAATGCGGGATATTCAGCTTCAGTTCGACAACAAACTTATCCTTGAAAACGAAAAGGATAAGGCGTTGGCGGATTTGCAGAGGCAAAAAGATGAGTACCAAAGCCGGCTTGCGGCTCTGCAACGGGAGCGCGGTCAGCTTTTGGAAGACGCCCGCCTTCGAGAGGCGGCTCTGCGCAGCCAACTTTTGGCAAACAAGGAGCTTTCCGGCCAGATGCAAAGCGTTCAAGCCGAGCTTGCTTCCGCGCAAGAGACGCTGCGGAGTTTCACCGATGAACTGGAAAAAAACGCGCTGATTGACCTCCAAATAGACGGCTATTTTGCGACGGTCAACGAACAAACCAACGCCGCTCTGTTCGACCAAGCCGCTTCGACTCTTTCCGCCTTGCGGGATTTTCTCGAAACCTCGTCCTTCCAAAACATCAAGGCGTTTCGGGAGCGGAAGCCGGCGCGTCTTGCGCTCATCAATACGCTTTCGGAACTCACCCGCAACAGCCTGAAGCTGAACGAGGGAGCGTCCGATCCGCCTGCGGATGCGCCTTTCAACGGGACTCCGCCGGTCAATGAGTTGAGCGAACAAATCGAGAAATATGAAGAAGCCATAGCCGAACTCACGGCGCGGAACAGCGAGCTTGAAACAAGCGCGGCCGAGCGGGAAAGAAGCGGCAGGGACAGCGCCGGCGCAAGCTCGACGGCACTCAACGAGTTGAGGAGCCAGAATCAGATGTTGCGGGAGACGGTCGCCGCGCGGGAAAACACCCTCGCCGAATTGAGGAGTCAAAACGCCGCCCTCCAGCAAAACAGCGCGACGCAGGAGAACGCCGCAACCGAGTTGAGGTCGCAGGTTTCCTCGTTGCGACAATCCTTTGCGGCGCAGGAAAATACCATAGCCGAGTTGAGGTCGCAGGCTTCCTCGCTGCAACAGTC
>JAIRLZ010000145.1 GCA_031259035.1 Treponema sp.
CAAACGGTCATGTTATTTCTGAACAGTTCCTTACGGTGATGGTTTGCGGAGCAAATCCGTCTACCGCCATTTTTTGTTGGCGGCTCTAATTCTAACCGCCCCAAGGGGCGGGGTATGAGACCCCACTGCGAATAAACCGATCTTTCCCAAAAGCAGCCAGTACAGCAGCGCCGCGTCCGGTTCGCCATAGGACTGCGCGGATTCGGGCGCCAACAGTTCCAGTTCAATGGCCGCCGACCAGGTAATGCCGTCCGTAGAATAGGCGGCCTTGCCGCCGCCATCGGCGACCGCCACGAATTTCCCGGCGGGCTTCCACAGTCTCTGTACGGCGTCATCGACCGCCGTCTTATCTTATCCGAGGGGGGGAGTGAACGATTCCCTCGTTAGTTTAGGTGA
This sequence comes from Treponema sp., assembly GCA_031259035.1. Taxonomy (GTDB): domain Bacteria; phylum Spirochaetota; class Spirochaetia; order Treponematales; family Breznakiellaceae; genus JAIRKH01. Next base: position 397 of record JAIRLZ010000145.1, read on the forward strand.
TGAACTTATCACGTATTAACGACAATTTTTTTAAATTAGAGTTGACATAAATCGTATTGTGTGGTATATTACTTTTTATCTTGCCCTTGTAGCTCAGTCGGCAGAGCATATCCATGGTAAGGATAAGGTCAACGGTTCGATTCCGTTCGAGGGCTTGTTGATAGTATAAAAGGAATCTCTGAAAGCGTCAACCGGTGGGGCGGCGGTTTCGGCGGTTTTCACTATAACTGGAGGAAGGTATGGCGACAAAGAAAACGGCGATTGAACTTATTGCGCTTCAGTGCAGCGAATGTAAACGGAAGAATTATACAACCCAAAAAAATAGACGGAATTCTCAGGAGAAATTTGAATTCAGCAAGTATTGTCCTTTCGACCGTAAGCACACCATTCATAAAGAAACAAAAATCAAGTGAGGTTGTTTCAAAGTCCGGTAGTTTTGGAACAGTTTCAAGCAATTGACTTCTAAATTTGTATGTTTGGAAGTTTTTCAGATAAGTTTTATCTGGAATCTTTCTAGGCCAGTAGCTCTAATGGTAGAGCGTCGGTCTCCAAAACCGAATGTTGTGGGTTCGAGTCCTACCTGGCCTGTTTGCGCCTTCAAGTGTCCGCGTGGATACACGTTCTTGCTCTTTGCAAGGATTGAAACTGAAAAGAGGTTCCCATGGAAACGACAAAGAAAAAAGAAAATAAGCTCGTTGCTTTTGCAAAAGAATCTTACGCGGAGCTCCGCAAAGTGGTATGGCCCAGCAAAGAAGACGTGATCAGCTCCGTGAAGGTTGTCATCATTTCAACTGTTATTATTGCGGCTGTATTGGGATTGATTGATGTGCTGCTGCTTCTCGGCGTACAGGCGATATTTTAATACTTTTCATATATATATATGGTTGGCGTGGAGCCAAAGAAGCCGCTCTGGTTGCCATAAGGCGGACTGGCGGCGGCTTGCGGCTAAAAAAAAAGGACAAACATGGCTACAGGTTGGTATATCCTTCATATCTATTTTGGATTTGAAAGTAGAATAGAAAAAACTATCCGTATGATGCTTGATTCCGGGGAGCTTGACAAGAACATCGTTCGGGATGTCAAAGCCCCTTCCGAATCTACGGTGGAAATTAAAGATGGGAAGAAGCGCACTCAAACCCGGCTGATGCTTCCGGGCTATATGCTGGTTGAGATGGATCTTCCTGATGACAATTGGAAGACTACCTGTCAAAAAATACGGCAAATTCAGGGCGTCACCGGTTTTGTGGGAACCCCTGTCGCTAAAAAGCCCCAGCCCCTCCCCTCAGAGCAAGCGCGCTCCATTTTTCAGAAATCCGGCGACATCAAGGGAGAGCGCTTTGTCCACGTCCGCCAATCGTTTGTCGAAGGCGAACAGGTTAAAATCGTTGACGGACCCTTTGAGTCATTCGCCGGCGTTATTGAAGAGATCGATTCCTCACGGAACAAGCTGAAGGTTATGGTGGGCATCTTCGGCAGAAATACACCGGTTGAAGTGGATTTGCTGCAAGTGGAAAAGGTGTAAGCAGGGGAGACGGTTTGCGGGATCATCGTATGATCCGCGCTTTCCCCCCTTTTTATAGAACGTAGGAGAGGAGGCGTACGCTCCCTCGCCAGATGTGAAAAATCGCAACCCTGCAAACTGTCACATCACACTACATAAGGAGAACATATGGCAAAGAAAAAAATTGCCACCCTGATTAAGCTGCAATGTCCTGCTGGTAAAGCGACGCCCGCTCCACCCGTAGGTCCTGCGCTTGGTCCGCACGGGGTGAGCGCTCCGCAGTTTGTCCAGCAGTTCAACGACAGGACAAAGTCTATGGAGGCTGGTCTTGTAATACCGGTGGTTATCACCGTGTATACGGACAAGACGTTTACTTTTATCCTCAAGACGCCGCCCGCGGCGGTGTTGATCAAGAAGGCGGTGGGAATTGAGAAAGGGTCGCCTGAGCCGCACAAATCCAAGGTCGGCAAACTTTCCAAGGCGAAATTGGAAGAAATCGCCAAGATGAAAGCGCCTGACTTGTCGGCGAAAGATATTGAAGGCGCGAAAAAGATCATAGCGGGTACCGCCCGTTCTATGGGAATTGAGGTGGAAAAATGAAGCGTGGCAAAAAATACCGCGAGGCGGTCAAGAAATACGATCCTGATGCAATTTACGAAGCGAAAGCCGCCTTTGATCTGCTCAAGACAATAGCGTTCGCCGCGTTTGACGAGACCATTGATCTTTCGGTAAAGCTTCGCCTGAAGAAGAGCCAGTCTGTACGCGATACAGTGGTGCTTCCCCATCAGTTTAAGGCTGAAAAGCGGGTGTTGGTATTCTGCAAGCCCGAAAAGGAAACCGAGGCGAAGGAAGCGGGCGCGTCTTATGTTGGCGCCGATGACCTTATTGAAAAGGTGAAGGGCGGCTGGCTTGACTTTGACGTGGCGGTCGCCACGCCGGATATGATGAAAGATGTCGGCAAGATCGGAATGGTGTTGGGACGCCGCGGGCTCATGCCTAATCACAAGACCGGAACCGTCACCTTTGATCTCAAAGGAGCGCTCGCGGAGCTTAAAAAGGGACGCACCGAATTCCGCGCGGATAAAACCGGCGTTGTTCATCTTGCCGTCGGCAAGGTGAGCATGGACAGCGACAAGCTGGCGGAAAACGCGAAAACCGTTGTCTCGGAAATAAAACGGAAAAAGCCCGCGGACGCGAAGGGTGATTTTATTCTGTCCCTTTCGGTCGCGTCAACCATGAGTCCCGGCGTGTGGATTTCCATTAAGGAGGAATAATGGCTATTGTTGCAAAAAAAGAACAACCGGAGAAAGTTGCGGCGATAAACGAACTGAAAGAAGCTTTTGGCGTTGCTCCCGACTTTATTTTCACCGACTACCGCGGTCTTACCGTGGAACAGATAACCAATCTTCGGAGGCGGCTTGTGGGCAAGGAAGCGATTTTCAAAGTCGTGAAAAACAATTTTGCCCGCGTCGCGTTTGAGCGGCTCTCATTGCCCGATGTGTCGTCCTATCTTATAGGGCCGACGGCGGTTGCCATCGCGTCCAGGGATTCAAACGAGGTGGCGAAAGCCCTCCTCGACTTCACCAAAGAGGCGCCGCGTCTCAAGGTGAAGGGCGCTCTTATCGGCGCGTCGGTGTACACCGCTCAACAGGTGGACGCCTTTTCCAAACTGCCGGGCAAGTTGCAGCTTGTCTCCATGCTTATGTCCTGCATGAACGGTCCCGCCCGCAATCTCGCGGCTGCCCTCAACGATGTCAACGCGCGTCTCGTGCGGACGATCAAAGCTGTCGGGGACAAGAAGGCGGAAGGTTAAACCCGTTCGCAAACCGTCAGGCTTCGTTGCTGCCGTTCCTGTCGGTTCATTATAAGTGTATCTGTATAGATAACATATTTTTATTTTAGGAGAAGATAATATGGCAGAACTTACAGCGGATCAGATTTTGGACGCCATCGCGTCTATGACCGTTCTTGAAGTTTCGGAACTGGTCAAGAAAATGGAAGAGAAATTCGGCGTTTCCGCCGCGGCTCCCGTAGCAGTCGCGGCGGTTGGCGCGGTTCCCGGCGCGGAGGCCGCGGCGGCGGAAGAAGAGAAGACTGAATTCAACGTCATCCTCAAGGCGTTTGACGACTCCAAGAAAATCGCGGTCATCAAGGAAGTCCGCAGCCTCACCGGTCTTGGTCTTAAAGAAGCCAAAGAACTGGTTGAAGGCGCGCCCAAGACTCTGAAAGAAAGCGTTTCCAAAGAGGACGCCGCGAAGATCAAAGAGTCCGTTACCGCCGCGGGCGGCGTAGTGGAGATTCAGTAAGGAACTGTTCAGAAATAACATGACCGTTTGGTCATATTATTTCCTAATTGCGTAAGCAATTAAGACAAAATGCTGTGCATTTTGTTTATGAACAGTTCCTAAGGATCCGCGCGGAAATAACAGGCGGAACATTTTATTTTTGCGCGGTTCCCAAGCCAAACGCTTGGCAAGCGTTTCAGCAGCCATGTTGCGCTGACACGCTGTAATGCCTGACATAGGCGCGGCGTGTCGCTGGTGGAGAGACAGGCGGTAAAATTGCCGCCTGTGTTCTATTGTACAGGTTTTGAGCGGGTTTATAGTGTTTTCTCGCAGGCCGCGCAGGTGGATAGCATTGCAAGGCGCGGGCAAGCGGGTTGGCATATGAAAAATTAAAAAGTATAACGTGAGGCTGTTCCAGAACCGTGCGCATGAGCGTACAGTCAATTGGTTTTGGGACAGGCTCACGCACTAATTCAGGAGGGTTTCGTGGTTACAAGAGACAAAGAAAGACTGCTTATTGGAAAAGACATTGAAAACGGCGTAGATTCAAAAGATGTAATGACTATGCCGGATTTAATAGACATTCAGCTTTGTTCTTATGAACGGTTTTTGCAAAGGGAAAAATTAAAAAACCATGAACCCCCTGAAAACCAGGGGCTTGAGGAAGTCTTTAGAATGACGTTTCCCATCGAAAGCCAGAATGGGGAAACGGTTTTAGAATATGAATATTATACCCTTGATGAAGACGAGGTTAAATTCACCGAGCAGGAGTGCAGGCAGAAAGGTTTGACGTACGCCCTGCCTCTTAAAGCCCGCATGATTCTTATTTTTCAGCAGACCGGTGAAATCCGGCAGAAAGACATCTACATGGGTGACATTCCCATTATGACCGAGCGGGGAACCTTCATTATAAACGGGGCGGAACGGGTGGTCGTCAGCCAAATTCACCGTTCGCCGGGCGTTATTTTCAGCCATGAAAAGGGCGTTTTCTCTTCGCGCATCATTCCGTATCGCGGGTCGTGGCTGGAATTCGAGATCGATCAGAAAAAAGAGCTGATTTACGCCAAGATCGACCGTAAAAAAAGAATTTTATGCACCATTTTTCTCCGCGCGCTTGGATTTCAAACGCGGGAAGAGATCATCAGGGCTTTTTATAAAACCGAAACCATAGAGATTACAGATGACCGCGAGACGCGGGAAAAGATCAACGCGCGGGCGCTCGCCTCATCCGTGTGGATCGCCGCGGAGGGCGAAGACGCGGTTGATGGAAAGAAGAAGCTGTACCGCGCGGGTGAAAAGATGCATCCGCACAATGTTGACGAATTCCTCGCAAACGGCGTCGCTTCTATTGAAGTGATAGATTTTGACGCCGAAGGCTCGCTCAGGTCGCCCATGCTTCTCAACTGCTTTGAGCGGGAAGAGATTAAGTTTCTCACCTCGGACGGCCCCGGTGTTGACGAGCCTTCCAAAGAAGACGCCATCAACGCGGTGTACTCGGTGATCATGCCCGGGGATTCCATCACTGTGGAAGCCGCGGAAAAAGACCTGATGAGCATGTTCTTCACCAGCCGCCGCTACAATCTGGGCAAGGTTGGACGGTACAAACTCAACAAGAAATTCGATCTTGATACGCCGGACACGGAATTTACGTTGACCAGGGAAGATATTATCGCCACAGTGAAATTCCTTATCAAAGTGTACATCGGCGATGAAAATATAGACGACATTGATCACATGGGCAATCGCCGCGTTCGTTCTGTGGGCGAACTCATGGCGAATGTGATGAAAACCGCGTTCAGCCGCATGGAGCGCATCGTAAAGGATCGTATGAGCCTTAAAGAGGTCGACACCATCAAGCCGCAGGACCTCATCTCCATAAAACCGATTGTGGCCGCGATAAAAGAATTTTTCGGTTCAAGCCAGCTTTCTCAGTTCATGGATCAGGTGAATCCGCTTGCGGAATTGACCCACAAGCGCCGTCTCAATGCATTGGGTCCCGGAGGTTTGAGCCGCGACCGCGCCGGATTCGAGGTGCGCGATGTGCATTACACGCATTACGGCAGAATGTGTCCCATTGAAACGCCCGAAGGCCCGAACATCGGTCTTATTGTGTCTTTGGCGAACTACACCCGCGTGAACGAGTACGGCTTTCTTGAGTCTCCGTACCGGAAGGTGGAACATGGCGTCGCCACAACCGCGGTGGAGTACCTTTCCGCTATGGACGAGGACAAGTACTACATTGCCCAGGCGTCGGCGAAACTGAACGCGGACAATTCCTTTGCGGACGCTCAGGTTTCATGCCGCAGGCAGGGCGATTACACAACGAGAAGCCCGCAGGAAATTCAATACATGGATGTGTCGCCCAAGCAGATCATTTCGGTGTCCGCGTCGCTTATACCCTTTCTTGAGCATGACGACGCGAACCGCGCGCTCATGGGTTCCAACATGCAGCGTCAGGCGGTGCCGCTGGTGTTTCCGGAAGCGCCCATTGTGGGAACCGGTATGGAAGCCAAGTGCGCTTACGATTCAGGGGTGCTTATCAAGGCGCGGCGTTCCGGTACGGTTATTCGGGTGACATCCGATGAGATTACGATCAGTCCGGACGACGGCGGCGGAGATGAAAAATTTGTGGAAACTACGGAGCAAGGGCTTGATGTGTACAAACTCATCAAGTACCAGCGGACGAATCAGGACACGTGCTACAACCAGCGTCCGGTCGTAAAGATCGGCGACCATGTGGAGCGGGGACAGGCTATAGCCGATGGCCCCGCAACCCAGAACGGGGAGCTTGCCCTGGGACGGAATGTACTGGTGGGATTTATGCCGTGGAACGGGTACAATTACGAGGATTCGATTCTCATTTCCGAGCGCGTGGTGAAGGAAGACATGTTCACCTCCATTCACATAAAGGAATTTATGACCGAAATTCGGGAAACTAAACTGGGTCCTGAAAAAATCACCCGCGATATACCGAATACAAGCGAAAAAACGTTGGACTATCTTGACGCTGAAGGCATCATCATAGTGGGCGCGAAGGTTCGGGCGGGCGATATTCTTGTGGGCAAGGTGACGCCCAAGAGTGAGACCGAAACCACGCCGGAATTCAAGCTCCTCAATTCGATCTTCGGTGAAAAAGCCAAGGATGTACGGGACACGTCCCTGCGCGTACCCCATGGGATCGACGGCACCATTATTGAAATACAGCGTCTCAAACGTACTACGGGCGATGATCTTAATCCGGGAGTCAACGAGGTGGTGAAGGTGCTGATCGCCGTGAAGCGCAAGTTGCGCGAAGGTGACAAAATGGCGGGGCGCCACGGCAATAAGGGCGTTGTGGCCCGAGTCCTCCCGGAAGAGGACATGCCGTACATGGAAGACGGCACGCCGCTCGATCTGTGTCTCACCCCGCTTGGGGTGCCGTCCCGCATGAATATTGGGCAACTTCTGGAAACGGAGCTTGGCTGGGCTGGACTTGCCCTGAATGAGTGGTACTCCGCTCCGGTGTTCCAATCCCCGACCGCCGAACAGATCTGCGAAAAACTGAAAGACGCAGGCGTGTGCAACGTGGACGAAACCCTTCGCGCCAAGACCTTTTTACGCGACGGGCGTACGGGAGAGCCGTTTGTGCACCCGATTTTCTGCGGCGTGATCTACTTTCTCAAGCTGCACCACCTTGTCGACGACAAGATGCACGCCCGTTCCACAGGTCCTTACTCGCTTGTCACCCAGCAGCCGCTCGGCGGCAAAGCCCAGTTCGGCGGGCAGCGCCTCGGCGAAATGGAGGTCTGGGCGCTGGAAGCCTATGGCGCGGCGAACACTCTGCAAGAGCTTCTCACCATCAAGTCGGATGATATGACCGGACGCTCCAAGGTGTACGAAGCCATCGTCAAAGGAGAGCCTTCCACCACCGCCGGCGTCCCTGAATCGTTTAACGTGCTGGTGCAGGAGCTTCGCGGGCTCGCCATGGATTTGACTATTTATGACGACAAGGAGAAACAGATCCCGCTCACCGAGAAAGATGAAGACATGATCAACAAGAGCGGCGTAAAGAATGGGTGATTCAAGCCGCACGGTGGCGCCCGCGTCCGCATACCAGCATGAACGGATAAAATGCGCAGCCGCGCAACCGCGCGCCCTCGAAATTGAAGAACCTATTGAAGAAAACCTCTAAAAACGCGAACCTTCGGTTAGCGAACCTGCGGTTCGACCGGAGTTTCCAGAGGTTCCCTGAAGTGATTCTAAAAGCTTGAAGCGATTATAAAGGAAGGAGACGTGCCATGAGAGATATACAGGACTTTAATTCAATCAAGATTCAACTCGCATCGCCTGAGATGATTAGGGAATGGTCGTACGGGGAAGTGAAAAAACCCGAAACCATAAATTACCGGACATTGAGGCCGGAAAAGGACGGCCTTTTCTGTGAGCGCATCTTCGGCACCACCAAAGAATGGGAGTGTTACTGTGGAAAGTTCAAATCAATCCGTTACAAGGGTGTGATCTGCGACCGGTGCGGCGTTGAGGTGACTCACTTCAAGGTGCGGCGCGAACGCATGGGGCATATTGAGCTTGCGGCTCCGGTGTCCCACATCTGGTATTACCGTTCCGTGCCGTCCCGCATGGGGCTTCTCCTTGACATGCCGATGGCGGCGCTCCGCTCCGTGCTGTACTACGAGAAGTACATGGTGATAGATCCGGGCGACACTGACCTCAAAAGAATGCAGACGCTGGCGGAAGATGAGTGCGCCGAAGCGCAGGAACGCTACGGCGGCGCCTTTACCGCGGGCATGGGCGCCGACGCCATCCGAACCCTGCTTGAAAACCTTGATTTGGACGCCATGGCCGCTGAACTCCGCGTGAAAATGATCGAGAAAGGAGCCAAATCAGACAAGCGGCTCTTGAAACGCATCGAAATAGTTGAAAATTTCCGCAATTCAAACAACAAGCCCGAATGGATGATCCTTGACGTGATACCGGTTATTCCGCCGGAGCTTCGCCCTATGGTGCAGCTTGACGGCGGGCGGTTTGCAACCTCGGATTTGAACGATCTGTACCGCCGCGTCATCAACCGCAACAACCGGCTTCGCCGGCTCATGGCGTTGAACGCGCCGGACATCATCATCCGCAACGAGAAGCGTATGCTCCAGGAGGCGGTTGACGCCCTGTTCGACAATTCCAAAAAGAAGCGGGTGGTGAAGGGCGCGTCCAACAGGCCGCTTAAATCCATTTCCGACATGCTCAAGGGCAAGCAGGGGCGGTTCCGCCAGAACTTGCTTGGAAAGCGCGTGGACTACTCCGGGCGTTCGGTCATCACGGTTGGCCCCGATCTCAAAATGTGGCAATGCGGGCTTCCCACGAAGATGGCGCTTGAGCTTTTCAAGCCGTTTATTATGAAGCGCCTCAAGGACAAAGGCGTTGTGTACAATATCAACAAGGCGAAGCTGCTGGTTGAGCAGGAGACGCCGGAGGTGTTCGCAATCCTTGACGATGTGGTGAAGGAGCATCCCGTGTTATTGAACCGCGCTCCTACATTGCACCGGCTTGGCATTCAGGCTTTTGAGCCGGTGCTGGTTGAAGGCAAGGCGATCCGGCTTAATCCGTTGGTGTGCCACGCCTTTAACGCGGACTTTGATGGGGATCAGATGGCCATTCACGTGCCGCTCACCCAAGCCGCGCAGATGGAATGCTGGACCCTGATGCTTTCCGTACGCAACCTGCTCGATCCGGCTAACGGCAAGACCATCGTGTATCCGTCCCAAGACATGGTGCTTGGCTGCAATTTCCTCACCTGCGTCAAGCCAAATTCCAGAGGGCAGGGACACCGGTATCTGGATTTAGACGAGGCGCTCATGGCCATAGACAGGGGCGCTCTTGAATGGGAAGCTCTGATCAAGATGAAACCGCCCAAGCTGCCCGTGTGGAAAAAAGTGGGCGAAGAAGCGGCGGTGGGCGAGGACGGGCTTATTGAGACGACCGCCGGAAGGCTGGCGTTCAATGAAGCCATGCCGGAAGAGATTCCCTTCATCAACTTTGAACTGAAAGACAAGGAGTTGCGCGCCCTTATTGAGCGGGTGTTTGCCCATCAAGGCTCGTGGATCACCGTGAGAATGGTTGACGCGATCAAAGCGACCGGTTACAAATACGCCACTATCTTTGGCGCGACCATCGGCATTGATGATATTGTGGTGCCGAAAGAAAAAACGGAAATGCTTGACAAGGCGAACAAAGAAGTCGATGCGGTGCAGAGGCAGTACCAGCAGGGACACATCACCGCGCAGGAGCGCTATGACCGCGTTGTCGATATTTGGAACAAGTGCAACGACGATCTCACGAGCATCACGATGAAAACGCTGGAAGCCGATAAAGACGGGTTTAACTCGATTCATATGATGGCGAATTCGGGCGCCCGCGGAAGCCGCACCCAGATCCGTCAGTTGGCGGGTATGCGCGGTCTTATGGCGAAGCCTTCCGGCGATATTATTGAGTTGCCCATACGGTCGAACTTCAAAGAGGGGCTGTCGGTCATCGAATTCTTCATCTCAACCAACGGCGCGCGCAAGGGGCTTGCCGACACCGCGCTCAAAACTTCGCAGGCAGGCTACCTGACGCGGCGGCTTGTTGACATTGCGCAGGACGTGGTTGTGAACGAGGACGACTGCGGCACCATCAATGGCATCGCATACTCGGCCATCAAGGACGGCGAGGAAATTGTGGAGCCGTTGAGCGACCGCATTGTGGGGCGCTACACGCTTGAACGGGTCAAGAACCCCATCACCGGCGAGATTATCATCGATATAAATGAGGAAATCACCGAAGAAATCGCCAAGAGGATCGATGACGCGGGCGTTGATTCCGTTGCTATCCGCACGGTGCTTACCTGTGAGGCGCAGCACGGCGTATGCCGCAAATGTTACGGACGCAATCTCGCCACGAACCGTCCGGTTGACATCGGCGATGCGGTCGGCACCATCGCAGCCCAGTCTATCGGACAGCCCGGCACTCAGCTTACCATGCGTACGTTCCACATTGGCGGCGCGGCGAGTAAGATCAGCGAGGAGAACCGCATTTCTCTGAAATATCCGGTGTTTGTCAAAGAAGTGGCAGGCACCCATGTGGAACTGCCGGACGGCACATGGCTTTTTACGCGCAAGGGGCAGACCATCGTCAACAAAGTGATGGCCGAATTCAAGCTCGAAGACGGCGATACGCTCCTTGTGGAGGAAGGGCAGCGGGTGTACTTCGGCACGGCGCTCATTAAAAGGGAAGAGAGGGAAATCACCGCGCCGGAAAACGCCTTTGTCATGCGTATCGGCGGCATCCTCTACCTTATCGGACAGGATCAGAAGATCGAAATCCGCAACGGTTCCGAATTCCTCGTGAAAAAAGGCGATGTCGTCGCCGCTGAAACAACGCTGGCGATGTTCGATCCTTTCTCTGATCCCATCATCGCCGAAGCGTCCGGCATTGTAAAGTACGAAGACATTGTGGCCGGCTCGACGCTGAAAGAAGAGGTTGACGAGGAAACCGGCAATATTGAAAAACGCATCACCGATATTCAGCTTGAAACCAAACAACCCCGCATCCTCCTCATTGATGATGAAGGCAATGAAATCGCCTCCTATTTCCTCCCCGGAGGCGCGTACATCCTGATTGACGAGGGCGAGCGGATAAGCGCGGGCAGAACCATAGCCAAGACCTTGAAAGAATCCGCCAAGGCGAGCGACATCACGAGCGGTCTTCCCCGGGTCAGCGAGCTTTTTGAGGCGCGCAAGCCCAAGAGTCCGTCGGTGTTGGCGCAGGTTTCAGGCGTGGTTCATTTTGAAGGCGCGGTCAAAGGCAAACGCCTTGTCGTCATACAGGACAGCTTCGGAAAGGAATTCAAGCATATGATCCCCATGAATAAGCGCCTGCTCGTACGGGACGGCGACAGCGTGGAGGCGGGCGAACCGC
>JAIRLZ010000148.1 GCA_031259035.1 Treponema sp.
GGATGCCTGTTTTCCATTTCAGGTGCTTTGTGCGCATCGCGGAAAACGGCAGCTATTCAGCTACCGCCAGGGAATGTAATATTTCCCAATCATCGGTAAGCAAACAGATCCGTACTTTTGAATGGGAACTGGGCTGTACGCTGTTTGATCGAAGCTGCCATCATGTAAGACTCACGGAAATTGGAACAAAAGTATACCCTCTCTTAAAAAACATGCTGGCGCAATTTGACGCCATACTACAGGAAACCCACGGACACCTGGTGGAAAATGCCATAAAACTGGTGTCCCTGCCCATCATGGGGCAATACGGCGTTACTGAAGCGTTGCGGCTTTTTGAGGCGGCTCGAAAAAAAACGCGGATATATACCATAGAACAGGAAGAGCGCGATATTCTTGATACGCTGTCCAATGAAGACTACGATATAGCGATAATCCGCGAGGAAATACTGCCGGTGGGAGCCTATAAAAAGCATAGGCTTGCGATGGACAGGCTGGCGTTGATCGTCCATGAAAACCATCCCTATGCGGCCAATAGCTATGTAACATTTGACATGCTTGGCGGGGAATATTTCATGTTTATGCCCAGACACACCTATATTTACCGTCTGTGCAACCAGTTGTGCAGAAAACATGGAATAAACCCTAATGTCATTTCATGCGCCCGCATAGAAACAATTTTGAGTAATATCGAATCTTCCCGATGTTCTTCCATGCTCATGGAGAAGTCCGTCAATATGTTCAACTCCTCCAAGGTAAAGGCGATCCCCATAGAACCGCCTTATACAAGCAATATTGTCGCCGTATGCCCTGAAAACGGGGAACAGAAAAAAGTTGTCAGGGATTTTATAAATTTTATAATCCATTATTTCAAAGCCGAAGCGAAGTGAAAGCCGTCCGCCGCGCTCTGGAAAATAGAAAGTCCGAAGGCGCGGCGTCATCAAGTATTGATGGCGTGATGACAAAGGGAATAAGCGCGAGCGCGGCAAGCGGGGCCGCAGTGTCGTCGAACAACGCCGCATTCCGCTTTTCGTTTTATGGCGTTCATTCTCCGGCGAGCAGCCCCGCCCTGTCAACGCTCCGCAATATCCGCCGTTTTATGGCGCCCGAATTGCCGGTAAAGCCGGCGATCCGCGCGCGTATGATTTTACGGCTCGAATTCACGCCGAAAGGACAGGTGCAGGCGGCGTTGAGCAGTCCTTTTTCCTCAGCGCAGGCTATGATCTGTCGTTCCTCGACAAAGGCAAGGGGGCGTATGATGGACACCGGATATTTCCGGTATTTGAGCAGGATCGGCATGGCGGAAAGCTCGCCCTTTGCCGTCATGTTCATAAAAAACGTCTCGATAATATCGTCAAGGTGATGGCCAAGGGCGATCTTGTTAAAGCCGCGCTCAACCGCGTGTTTCAGCAGTTCCATGCGCCTCTGAGTTGAACACCAGTAACAGTTCATCGCACGACCCGGTTTGAGCCGCCCGATGATAGGTACGGATATATCGGCAAACGATATGCCCCATTCGGCAAGCTGTTTCTCAAGCGGAGCCTTTTTGCAGCACGCGCAAAAATCGCTCGCTATGTGAACGGCGGCAAGCTCGTAGTTTTTTCGTATCGCCGGGCGGACGCGGGAGAGCGCCCACGCCATAACGGTTGAGTCTTTGCCGCCGGACGCCGCTATGAGTATGCGGTCGCCTTCTTCTATGAGGTTCCGCTCCATAACGGCTTTGGTCACGAGCTTTTCTACGACGCCGCTCCGAGTCGCGTTCATGGCTCCTCCGCGCGGAGCCCCGCTTTGGCGTATACATCCTGAATCACCAGCCCCGCCAGTATCATGCCGGCGCTTGCCGTCACCGTAACGCCGCTCCCGTTGATGACCTTCTTTGAAGCGCACCATTCCGGCGCATCCTGCGCTCCGGATCCGGCGCCACGCTTCCTCGCGGGGCAGAAGCATTGGGCTTTTCCGCACGCGACCGGCATGTCAGAAAGCAGGGGGAGGCGCTCACCGCTGAAAACAACGGTGAAATGCCCGTCAAAGCCGCGTTTTCGCAAACCCTGGCGCACCAGCCGCGCAAGCGGACAACCATGCGTGTCCCATATATCGGCTGTTTTCAACTGAACCGGATCGAGTTTCTGCGCCATGCCCATTGAGGAGAAAATCTTCACCTTCTTTTGGAAACAGGCTTCTATCAAGTCGAGTTTGTAGGTGAGGCTGTCAATGGCGTCGATGACGTAATCCGCGCTTTCCAGATTGAACATATCCGCGTTTTCCTTTGAAAACACCTGTTCAAACGCGGTCACGGAGCAATTCGGGTTTATAGCGAGGAGCCTGTCTCTCAACGCTTCGACTTTGGGCTTTCCTATGGTCGAGGATGTCGCCTGCACCTGCCTGTTTATGTTGGTGACGCACACCGTGTCCGAGTCGACAATGGCGATGCGTCCCACGCCGGAACGCGCCAGCGCTTCGGCGGACCAACTGCCCACGCCCCCAACTCCAAAAACAATGACCCGCAACCGCGCAAGCATATCAACCGCTTCACTTCCAACCATGAGCGCAAGACGCTGAAAAAGAGGATTCATACCAGCGTCTTATTGTGCGTTTTTTGAGAGGCGCAGTCAAGGGGGGTGAGGCGCCGGCGGGAAGAAGAAACGCGGAACCTCCCGATTTTCCTTATGTACGAGGTTCGGCGAACCTGCGGTTTGCGAACCTTCGGTTCGACCGTAAGGAAATTATGTAACGGTGATGGTTTGAGGAGTAAACCCGCCTGCCGCCATTTTTGTTGGCGGCGCTAATGCTAACCGCCCCAAGGGGCGGGGTATGAGACCCCACTGCGAATAAAAGTTCTCCGTATGCTTGGACGAATGTTTATGTTATTAGAGCCTGTTCCAAAACTAACCCGAACTCGTGTTCGCACATGTAGTTCACGTTTTGGAACAGGCTCATTAGTTTTCCTTATAAAACGCCAGCCACGCGGAATGCGGGCTAAAATGTATCGCAACTTTCTAATCTCGAATCCGATTTGCATTTTTGGAAGAAATGACGGGTTTTTTATAAAAATTCCCGTAGGCGCATGGTTCTCAAATCCATTTTTTCGCGCCTCACTTGCATTTTGCCTGTGTTTCAGATATGCTTATTATAAAAGTATGTTTGTGTTGTTGCGGAACATTTCATTTTCTTATGATTCAAGACCGGTCTTTTCGCGTTTGTCGCTTACGTTTGGACAGGGGTGGACCGCCTTAATTGGACCCAACGGGAGCGGGAAATCCACGCTGCTCAAACTGATTGCCGGCGAGCTTGCCCCAGACAGCGGCGTTATATCCGCTCCGAAGGCGCTGATCTGCGCTCAAGATATGGAGGCGGCGCCGGAATGTTTTTCCGATCCTGACATTCTGAACACTCCCGCGTTTTTCTCAATGGCGTCACGGTTGGAAATCGGCGATGATTGGGCGGAGCGTTGGGACACATTGAGCGGAGGCGAGAAAAAACGCTGCATCATAGCCGATGTGTTGATCCGCAAGCCGGAACTGCTGATTTTGGATGAACCGGCAAATCATATTGACGCTTCCACTATGGATTTGCTGTACCATGAGCTTTCCCGTTTTGAAGGGGTCGGCGTCATCGTGTCCCACAGCATGGATTTTCTGGACAAGCTGTGCGCCGCCACGGTGATCTTGGAACCCGTAGACAGTGCGCGCGGCGCGGGCAGCCGCGCCGTTTTGATTGCGGCGCATCCCGTCGCGGCGCTTGACAGCCTTGAAAAAGAACGCGCGTTCCTCAGAGAACGAAAACAGGAGCTTGCCACCGCGGTGAAAACACTGGCGCGCGCCCAGAAAGACGCGGTTCGCGCCGCGGAGCAGGAAAAAAAGGCGCGGATGTCCAAAACCCGCTTGGATATTCAC
The DNA here is from genome assembly GCA_031259035.1 of Treponema sp. Taxonomy (GTDB): domain Bacteria; phylum Spirochaetota; class Spirochaetia; order Treponematales; family Breznakiellaceae; genus JAIRKH01. The sequence continues at coordinate 3,891 of JAIRLZ010000148.1, forward strand.
GATTCCGACGCGCGGGGAAAGATCAACCT
>JAIRLZ010000220.1 GCA_031259035.1 Treponema sp.
ACCTACGGTTGCGAACCTACGGTTCGGGTTAGTTTTGGAACAGGCTTTTGGAGAAAATTGCTCATTCTTTATGGGTTTAGCATGTGCGGTTTATCCAATTTTCTTCAGGGGTAAGAAGCTGTTCCAAAACTGACGCCATAAGGCGCGTTTTGGAACAGCCTAAGTTTTTTCAAAATTTGCCGCCCTAGGAGTTTGTTGCGCTTCGCGCCCCAAATCGGAGAAAAGGCGTGTTTTGAAAAAGCCGCAATAGCCAATTATTTGAAACAGTCTTAAATAAGGAGTATTAGCATGGGACGGTTTAAACCCCTTGCGGCATTCATCGCTTGTGTCGCAGCAGCCTTTCTGTCGGCGGGTCTCGCCTCTGTGGTGCAAACGGATTTTGGCAGGATCACCGTCACTTCCGGTTTTTTTGAGACAACCGTTCCTGACGGACCGGCTGGCGACGGCATGGCGGGGCGCATAGCCTACAAGCTCTATGTCCCGAAAGGCGTGGACGCCGCCAATCCCGCTCCGGCGGTTCTGGTGATGCACGGGTATCAGAACGACCGGGAAACTTCCGCGGCCTACAGCATAGAGCTGGCCCGCCGGGGCATAGTCGCCTTGTCGGTGGACCTCTACGGCCACGGGTACACCAGACCCGGCATGAGGGGACGGGGCTGGGGCGCCCATAAACTCACCAATTTGGAAAAGACCGTTTCCGGCCCCCGGCGTTTCCTCATTATGATGACATTCAGCGTCTTGGACTTCTTCCGTCCCGATATATCCCGGGGCGTTACGGACAGTTCCATGGGGGGCAAGGACGCCTACCGCTTTCTGGAATCCCTTCCTTTTGTTGACGGCTCCCGTATAGGCGTTACGGGACACTCCATGGGAACATGGGCGGCATGGTCAGTGGCCGCCGCCTTCCCCGGTCACAAAGCCATAGCGCTCCAGTGCGGCGAACTTATCCCCCTTGAATATTACGACGCGGGAAACGTCAAATTCAATAATGCGCTTTTGATCCAGTCCCGGTGGGACGAATTCGATTACTTCCGGGATTACCAGCGGAATGTGGCGGGACTGGAAAAAACGCCCCTGCGGTACCGGGACTTCATGGGGCAATCCACCCCGGTGGAATGGGACAAGACGTACGGCTCTTTCGCCGACGGCAGCGCCCGGCGCATGGAACTTATCCAGAACAACCACCGGCTCGCCACTCACGACGGACACGCGCTTGCCGCCGCCATGCGCTGGTTTACCAGCGCCCTGGACGCGCAATCAGAACTGGCTGATTCGAACCATATCTACATGATCAAGGAAGTGTTGGCGCTCATCGCCATGCTTGCCGCCCTGGTTTCCATGCTGCCCGGCTTCCTTTTCCTTGGAGGCTTCAAATTTTTCGCCCCCCTGATCCAGCCGCTGGAACGGAAGAATCTCAGGCTTCTCCCCCCAAAAAGCAGAAGAACCACCGCCCTCATCTCTATTCTGGCAAGCGGCTTCACCTTCCCTTTTCTGGGACAATTGGGTCACGGACTCCTTACCGTGCCGGAAAACCTCTTCCGCATGACCATAGGCACGGGCTTCATTACATGGCTTACCTTCCTTATGATTGTGTCCCTCATCATGCTGATCCACTGGTACAAAAAAGGGGAGGGAAGGCGTATGGGCGTCTCCCTCTACGATCTGGGGCTTGCGGACAGGGCTGACCCCGGTCGTTTCAACTGGAGCGTTATTGCCAAATCCGCGCTGGCGGCCTTCATCCTTGCCGGGAGCATGTACCTTCAGGTCTGTGTCAGCGCCGCGCTTTTCCAGCTTGACTTCCGGTTCATCTGGCCATTCTTCAAGCCTTTTACGCCGGAACGACTGGGGCAGTTTTTTGTCTATCTGCCCTTCTACGCCGCCTTTTTTCTGGTCAACGCCGGAGCCAAGCTCTACGGACAACTCCGGCTTCCAGAGCGCCGAACCCCTGCGGCCACCCAGCTTGCGTGGTGGGGGTACAGCGTGTTCATCATGCTGGGCGGCGTGTTCATCATCGTCCTCATTGAGTACATCCCCTTTTTCATGGGTTTGGGTCCCGGCGTGGACCTGATATTTTCTTCCCTTTTCGGCGGACCCTTTATGTCGGTGATGATACTCCTTATCCCCCAATTCGCGGTGTTTTTCTTCCTGTCAACGTACCTGTACCGCAGAAGCGGCCGTGTCTATACCGGTTCCTTCATCGTGGCGATACTGGCAAGTTGGGTTCTTTGCGGGGGATCGGCTATGTTCTAGCAGCCTGTTGCGCTTGTAGGTTTTCATGTTTTTTCGTTGAAAAAAGCCATGAAAACCACGATGTATGGGTTGCCGCGAACCTTCGGTTTGCGAACCGAAGGTTCGACGGAGTTTGAGCGGAAGAAAAGGCGCAAAAACGCGCCTTTTCTCCGATGTGGGGCGCGAAGCGCGACAAACTCCTAGAAGCTGCGGCAAAACCCGTCCATTGGTCCGCAAAGCCCCTGCGTAGCGCCGCCGCAAAACCCTCATTCGGGCCGCGACTCGCCGCAACCGGAACGGTACGCGCCATAAAATCTGAAAAATTTATTGATAATTTATTGATAATTTATTAAAACGGCGGTATAATAATGAAAGAGACTGGCGTCTCCCAGTGAGAGACAACTGGAACGGCAAGCGGCGTAAATCTGGACGGGTTTGAGGAGGCGGCTGTCGCCGCCGCTTATGAAAAAAGATAGATTTTATGAAATCAAAACGCTTGCCGGATGATGCAAGGAGGATGGCTATGCGGTTTTCAAAAGTGTTGTTGTTTTCAGTGGGGTTTGTTTGTATTTTCACCGGAACCGTGTCGGCCCAATATTCACGGGCGGGACTGCAAAGGATGTATATGTCCTATTTAAGCGACGAGGGCTATTCGCCTTCAATCGATTCCGATGGCGACGTCGCGTTTAAGAAAGAAGGGCGTCCGTTCTGGATTGAGGTGAACGAAAAGGATTTAGGATATTTCAGGATCGGGTATTTGGCTAATTACGCTTTGGATTACGAATACGAAGCGCGCCAATTTCCCATCGCTATTGATTACGCGAACAGAAAGACGAAAGTCGCCAAAGTGTATTCCATGGAAGACGGCGGGCGTTTTATGATATCCGCGGAAATATATGTCACAAACCCCGAAGATTTTAAAGTCGTATTTAACCGGATGATAAACGCGATAAACCAAGCCAGACAAAACTTTCTTGACAAAATGGAAGAATGACTCGGCGTTGGCGCAAGCCCGCCGCGTCCGCGAAAACCGGCGGAGACCGCAGCGAGCGGCGGTCTTTTTCATTGAGATACGCGAGGGTTGTCGTCCCGCTTTAATATGATGATTTCCTCACTTGCCTAAAACGCGGTTAAAGGCTATCATGCTTGCATTATGACAGATTTCGTTCATCTTCATGTACACAGCGATTTTTCGTTGTTGGATGGCGCGGCTTCGGTAGAGAGCCTCGCCGACAAAGCCGAAGCCTTGGGCATGAGGCGCCTTGCCATTACAGACCACGGCAACATGTTCGGGGCGCTGAAATTCATTGCCGCATGCAAAGAACATGCGGATCATTCGCCGCGCGCCAATCCCATTCATCCCATTATCGGGAATGAGTTTTACATGGCGCCCGGCTCCCGTTTTGAAAAGAGCGGGTCGGAACATGGAAACAAGTACTACCACCTGATACTCCTCGCAAAAGATGCGCGAGGTTATACAAATCTTTTGAAATTGACGTCCGCCTCGTATATAGACGGCTTTTACTATAAGCCGCGCATTGATGAGGAAGTTCTGGTTAAATATCACGAAGGGCTTGTCTGTCTTTCCGCGTGCATTGCCGGTGAGATTCCAAGCCTCATTCTGGAAGACAACATAGAAGAGGCTGAGAAAAAAGCGCGATGGTTTCGGGATCTGTTTGGAGATGAGGATTTTTATCTTGAATTGCAGGATCACGGGCTGAAGGAGCAGAAAAAAGCTAACGAGGCGCTCATAGACATAGCGAAACGCACCGGCATCCCGCTTGTCGTTACCAACGACATTCATTACCTTGAAAAAGACGACTCCGCCGTTCAGGATATTCTCCTGTGCGTCAGCACCCAAAAGAAACGCGGCGACGCAAAACGTATGCGTTTTGATTCCGACCAGTTTTACTTCAAAACCGGCGGCGAGATGGCGGCGTTGTTCCCCGAATACCCGGAAGCCGTCGCAAACACTGTGCGCATCGCCGAACGGTGCAAGACCGAAATTCCCAAGATCAAAACGAAAGACCTTCCCAAATACCTCCCTGAATTCGACATTCCCCTCGGCTTTAGAGACGCCGACGAGTACATGCGCCACCTTACGTTTGAAGGGCTTGCAAAACGCTATCCCAATTACGGGGAAGAAATCCGCAAACGGGCGGAATATGAGCTTGACGTCATCATAAAGATGGGCTTTACGGGTTATTTTCTCATTGTGGCGGACTTCATCAACTGGGCGAAGGAACATGGCATCGCGGTTGGTCCGGGGCGCGGCTCAGGCGCGGGTTCCATTACGGCGTATGCGCTCCGCATCACGGACATAGACCCGCTCAAGTACGACCTCCTGTTCGAGCGATTCCTCAACCCTGAACGCATCTCCATGCCGGATTTTGACGTTGACTTCTGCAATGAACGCCGTGACGAGGTGATCCGGTATGTTACGGAAAAATACGGCAAAGACCGCGTGGGGCAGATCATCACCTTCGGCACGCTCAAGGCGAAGGCCGTCATTAAAGACGTCGCCCGCGTTCTTGACATTCCGCTCTCGGAAGCGAATATGATTGCCAATCTCATTCCCAAAGACCCCAAAATGACGCTGAAAAAGGCGTTTGAGGAGGAGCCGAAACTGCGGGAATTGGAGGAGAACCCCAAGTATCAGGAATTGTTCTTCTTCGCCCGCAAACTGGAAGGCAAGAACCGCAACTCAAGCCTCCATGCGGCGGGCATCGTTATTGGAAAGACAGCCCTCGCAAACTATGTGCCGCTGTATAAAGACCCCAAAACCGGCGGCGTGGCGAGCCAGTACACCATGGACGTCATTGAGGGGCAAGGGCTGGTGAAGATGGACTTTTTGGGGCTTAAAAATCTCGATCTCATCAAAAACGCCATTGACCTCATCAAAAAACGGGGCGAAGAATACGCCGGTTTTACCATTGAGGCTATCCCCGAAAACGACGAGGCGACGTTTAAGATGCTGGGAGAAGGGAGGAGTTCGGGCATTTTCCAGTTTGAATCTCAAGGTATGCAGAATGTGCTGAGGCAGGCGAAACCGACTAGCATCGAGGACCTCATCGCTTTGAACGCCCTGTACCGGCCTGGCCCTATGGACTACATTCCGCAGTTTATTGCGTCCAAATGGGGCAGGCAGCCCATAGTGTATCCGGATCCGTGCCTTGAAGATATCCTCAAGGAGACCTACGGGGTCATCGTGTATCAGGAGCAGGTTATGCAGGTCGCCCGGCGGATAGCGGGCTACTCGCTGGGGCAAGCCGACATGCTGCGCCGCGCGATGGGAAAAAAGAAGCGGGAGATCATCGACAAGGAAAAGGCGCCGTTTATCGCGGGCGCGGTGAAAAACGGATTTAAAGAAGCTGACGCCGACCGCATCTATGAGATTTTGATCCCCTTTGCCAATTACGGTTTCAACAAGAGTCATGCCGCCGCGTATTCAGTGCTGGCGTATCAGACCGCGTATCTCAAGACGAATTTTTCCGCTGAATTTATGGCCGCGAAACTCACCAACGAGATCTCCGGCACGGACAGCCTGCCCTCCTACATTGACGAAGCCCGCAAGATGGGGCTTGCCATTGATCCGCCTGACATCAACCGTTCCGACCGGTATTTCTCCGTTGCGGATGGACGCATCGTGTACGGCTTTCTCGGCATAAAGGGCTTGGGCGAAGGACCCGCTGACGAGATAATTTCCTGCCGCGAAAAAGACGGTCCGTACAAGAGTTTTCTGGACTTCCTTGAGCGTGTGGATATTAAAGCCGTGGGCAAAAAGGTTGTGGAACTGCTCGCCCGAACCGGCGCATTTGACTCGTTCGGCCTGACGCGGGCTACGCTGGTTGAAAATCTTGAACAGATTGTGGAATCTTTGCAAAAAAGCAAGGAAGGCAGGGCGTACGGACAGGGCGGTCTTTTTGACGATGAGCCGGAAGATCAGCGGCAGCTCTTTCGTTTTGTTGAAAAGCCCGAATGGACGCGCATGGAAAAACTCCAAATTGAGAAAGATCTGCTCGGCTTTTACTTTTCTGGCCACCCGATGGATGATTTTAAGCCTATGTGGGAGAAGTATAGCGCGTTGAATCTGGCGGATATCGACAACGCCGAAGACGGCATGTACACCATTGTCGGCATGATCAAAGACCTGAAGTCCCATCATACCAACAACGGTGAAATGGGGTTCAGCGCGATTGCGGATTACAACGGCGAAATTGAATTGACGCTGTTCGCCGATTCGTGGGCGCGGACAAAGAACAGCCTTGCGGTGGACAGAGTTGTAGCGGTCCGGGGCAAGCTCAGCGCGTCCGATATGCGGGACAAACCGAGTTTCCTTGTTGACAGCGTACTCAATCTTGAAAAGCCCGGTCTTACACAGGCGGCTATTGACACCTTTTTCAGCCACCCGCTTGACACGTACCGCGAAGCGTGGGAACAGAACTGTACGTTGAACCTTGCGCAGGCGGCGGGCGCGAAAGACGGACTTTACATGCTGGCGGGCGTCATCAGGAGTGTAAAGCCGTATCAGACGTCAAAGGGCGGAGAGATGGCGTTTTCTTCCATTGAGGATTTTAACGGGCAGATCGATCTGGTGATTTTCTCGGACATGTGGGAAAAATGCCGGAATACGCTTGCGATTGACAAAATCGTCGCGCTCAAGGGCAAGCTGGACAAGTCTCGCCGTCCCGATAGGCCAAGCGTTATTGTACACGAATTGCTTGATCTGGATCTTTTGCAAAAGGAGGCGGAGTCCAACCCCAAAGAGGCCGCGAAAAAGGCGGGCGGAAAGAAACCGTCAAAGCGACAGGCGTCCCCGCAGCCAACCACGCCTGCGGTTTCGCAGGCTCCGCAGGTGGAAAAGCCCCGCGTTCCAACCGTGCATATCAGGCTTACGGAGACCGCTGTGGAAACTGACAGTACGCTCATTGTTTTGCGGGATGTCTTGCTCGAAAAACAAGGTTCCTGCGAGGTGTACCTGCACGTCCCTGACGCGGAAGGCGAGACGATCATTAGAACCACCTCCCAGATACAAGCGTCCGCCGATGATGTCGCAATTGAAATGTATGCGCGTTGCGGGGGCGTTGAAAAAGTGTGGGCTGAGTAAATCTCCCCCGCCGGAGGGCGGGCGCCGTAACCTTTGAAAATATGGACGCCAATGAAACAACCTCTTCCCTTCGCGCAGATTTTTTCGTGGGACCACGCGCCTACTTGACAATTCTTCGCTTTTGAGTATACTAATAAGTCTGTTTCAAAACGCGAACCTACGCTTCGGGCTTGGTTTTGAACAGGCTTTTGGGAAAAGCGGTCAAACGTCCGCTTTTCCCTTTAAATCTAAGGTTGCCGTTTCAAAACTTCAGTTTTGAAACGGACTCTGATCAGAGGCTTTCCCAAAACGCGAACTGTGTTCGGGTTAGTTTTGGGAAAGGCTCATCAAACAACTTTTTCGTAAGATAAGGTTGAGAAGACCTCTTTGTCCATCTTGAGATGGACTATTTTATCCATAAGGAGGGTTGCTTATGAATCAGTACGAACTGACGGTTATCTTTCCATTAGAGGAAGATCAACACAAAGCAGGCCGTGAACAATTACTGAATGATCTGAGCGCGCATGGCGCGGAGATTGAGAAAACAGACGAGCTGGGTGATAAAGACCTTGCCTACGAAGTAAAAAAGAGACGCCGCGGCAAATACGCGCTTTTCACGATTAAACTCGCCCCTGAAAAACAAGCTGTACTGGATCGCGTTTTCAAGCTCAACGGGAATCTTGTGAAATACTTCTTTATAAGAATAAAATAGGAGAGCCGAATGTCTGATATAAATCATGTGGTCTTGGTGGGAAGATTAACTCGTGACGCCGAGCTCAAGTACACTGCCAATGGTCAGGCTGTATGCAAATTTTCCATTGCGGTAAACCGGCGCAAGAAGTCTGGCGAACAATGGGTTGAGGAAGCGAACTTTTTTGATATTGTGGTGTGGGGCAGGCAAGGCGAAGCTCTCAACCAATATTTGGTCAAAGGCAAGCTCATCGGAGTTGACGGAGAACTTCGTCAGGATCGCTGGGAGCAAGAGGGGCAGAACCGCTCAAAGATTGAGATCATAGCGAATAATTTGCAGCTTCTGGGTGGAGGTCCGGGGCAAGCGGGAGGAGGCGCGTCTGGCGGCGGCATGCCGTCATCTTACAGTGAGCGTAAAAACGATGGCGCTTACCATGATCACGCGCGTTCTACGCATGCATCTTCAGAAGGACATTCTCTCTCTACAGGCGGGGATGGTTTTTCTGATGACATTCCATTCTAACGGCGCCGCTAAAACGTCTTTGCGGCGGTTTCTCCACAATTTCGGACTGAGGGCGATCTGGTGGAGGCGGCGCCTTGGCCTTATATGGGAAAAAGGGCTTCAAACCGCTTTTCAAACTAAAGAAGGAGCATTATATGGCTGATGAAAAATATAACGATAGAGACGCGGCGAGTGAAAGAACCCCGCGTGATGTACGGGATAGAGGTGATGACGGACGCGACGGCGACGACCGGCGTGGAGGCAAGGGCGGGAAAGTCTTTTTCAAAAAAAAGATTTGTAGATTCTGCAACCAGAAGCTCAAGATAGACTACAAAGACGCCGACGTTTTGCGCCGTTTCATTACTGAACGGGGAAAAATTTTGCCGCGCCGGATTACCGGCACGTGCGCGAAACATCAACGGGCGCTCGCGTTGGCGATCAAACGGGCGCGGATGATCGCGCTGCTTCCCTTTGTCGCGGAATAACGTGACGAAAGACGGATCGGGACAAAACGCGATTGCGTTGGCCCTTCCGCTGATAAGCGCGATTATTTCCGTTGCGCTTTTTCAAGCAGGCGGTTTTTTTAGTCTTTTTTTTCTTGTGCCGCTGGGCGTTTTCGCGTATGGCGGCAGTGTAAGGGCGGCGTGGATCACGTGTGCGGTTGCGATTGCGGGAAATGCGGCTGTTTCTCTTGCATTGCTTATGGCGTTTCACAACCAACAAGCCGCAGACTGGATCGCTTTTGCATGGAACTGTGGAAGCGCCGGTCTTGTTTTAGCGCTGTGGACGTGGATCACATCTCCGCCGCCTCAAACACAAGGGTTTTCTACCGCAAACCGGATTGTGGCCAGCGGAGCGGTCGTTTTTATACTGTTTTTGCTTGATATTTTCAGAGACTATTCGGCGTTTTTACAGCAGATGGAAAGCGCGGTGAAATACGCGATTGACTTTACGGCGGAATCTGGAATAGCCGGGATCGCATTTGACTCGCTTGATGACACAAGCGTGATAGGCGCAATGATTTCTTTCATTTTAAACGGCGCCGGACTAGCCGTAATGATTTTGTTTTTTGCGGTGAACAGGCAAGTGAGCGTATCATTCGCCCGGCTTGTCAAACCTGTGGAGAAGGCGCCTCGTTTGGCGGATTATCACGCGGAAGGCTGGCTTGTTTGGCTCTTGATCTTCGCCCTTGTGGGAGCGGTGTTTTTCAGAAAAACCGGAATGTTTGCAATGGAGGCGGTCGCGTGGAACGTAACAACCGTTTGCCTCTTTTTATATACGGCTCAAGGGTTGGGGATCGTTTTTTATTATTTATCAAAAACGGCGCGTTCTCCTTTTGTGCGGTTGTTGCAGGTTTTGTCGGCGGTGATCATTATTATAAGTCCGGCCGTCAACCTCTTTGCCTGTGGAGGACTGCTTGTCTTGGGAATCGCCGAAAATTGGGCGCCGCTCAGAAACAAAACCGAACCGCCCCGTTAGGAAGGATGGAACGTCTTGTTGGCTTCACCGTCGGCGCCGCCGTCAATGTCAACCGTCCGGAATGCGGCGCGGTTAAGCGCACACTAAGCGCGCACGTTGCGGACATCTGTCGACCTGCTGTGAATAATGGATCGTCATCTACTCCGATGATGCAAACCGGGCGCGTTCCGGTTTTTTGTCCTAGGGAACCGTTCAAACAAAATGCATGGCATTTTGTTTATGAACGGTTCCTAAGAGATCCTCAACAATGAGAGATTCTCCACCCCTTGAGTATTCGAGGGAATTTATATACCGTAAACTCCACGCGGAGATCGCGCGTCTGTACGGACTCCGCGAGGCTGCGTTTGGCGCGTCAGCCGCGCATGGGGTTTCCAAAAGGAGCTTGTATGAAGGTTATTTTGAACAAAGACCTTGCCACACTCGGCGAGGAAGGTGATGTACGGGACGTCGCCCGCGGTTATTTCAGAAACTATCTTTTCCCGCGGGGCATAGCCGTACCCTATAACGACAAAACGGTCAAAATTTTCGAAGCCCGAAAAGATGAAATCGCGGCGAGAAAAGCCGAAAAGCGCAAGGACGCGGCAAGTCTTAAAGAAAAATTGGAAGCGTTGTCTCTTGTTTTGACAATGCCCGCAGGCGCGAACGGAAAGCTGTACGGCGCGGTGACGAGTCAAACCATTGCCGAAGAGCTAGCCAAACAGAGCTTCCAGTTTGAACGGAAACGTATTGAACTTCCCGGCAACAGTTTTAAAAGCGTGGGGAAATACAAGATCACACTCAGGCTCTATGAGGGAGCGGTCGCCGAGATTCCGCTGACAGTAGAGGCGCAGGCGGCGGAAACGAAAGCCCACGCCCCCGCAACGGACAAAAGACGCCGCAGACGCGGCGAACGGCGCGTTGAGGAGGAAATTGCGTCCGAAGCCCAGCCGGAACAGGCGGCGGCGTCCAAAGCTGCGCATGAGGAACAGAACGGGCAGGCTTGACAGCGTGGCAGGTTTGGAACAAAACAGGCTTGGATGACCATAGGGTATGGCGGCATTAAAAGACAAAATTCCACCGCATGACGATACTGCGGAGCAAGCGACGCTTGGGGCGTTGCTCCTTGACGCGGAAGCTATAGCCGTAGCAATCCAGTACCTTCGTCCCGATGATTTTTACTCAAACGCCAATAAAGCCGTCTATGAGGCTATTCTGGGTCTGTTTAACAAGGGCGTCAAGGCGGACATCTTAACCATTACCGGCGAGTTGAAACAAAACGGCAAACTTGAAGAAGCGGGCGGAGCCGCGTATGTCGCGTCCTTGACCAATGTGGTGCCTACAAGCGCAAACGCCGAGTACTACGCGCAAACGGTGCAGAATTATTCCCTGCGCCGCGCCATGCAACGGGTGTCCGGCGAGAATATAGCCCAATCCTTTGACGAATCGCTTGAACCGCGGGCCATATTAGAAGAAATCCAGCAAAAACTTTTTGATTTAAGCGACAACCGGCAGGCGTTCAAGGCAAAAAGCGTACGGGAACTGATTCCCAATGTGATAGCGGCCCTTGAACGCATACAGGCCGCAAAGAAAGAATTCACCGGCATTCCTTCGGGGTTTGACGAGCTTGACAAGCTGACATCCGGGTTTCAGCCCTCCGAGTTTATCATTATTGGAGCGCGTCCTTCCATGGGAAAAACGGCGCTCGCCTTGAGTATGGCGTCGCACATTTCCATACAAAAACACATGCCAACGGCGTTTTTCTCTTTAGAGATGTCCGACATGTCTCTCATGCTCCGCCTTATCTCAAGCGAAGCCAAGATAAACAGCAACAAACTGAGAACCGGTTATTTTCCGAACAGCGATTTTGTTTACATTCAAGAGGCCGCCGGACGGCTCTACGACGCGCCCTTGTACCTTGTGGATATGCCGAATATGAAACTTCTGGATTTGCGCGCTCATGCGCGGCGGCTTCGGGCGCAGCAGAACGTGGCGATCATTTTTATCGACTACTTGGGGCTTATCAACGTGGAAAATTTCCGCATACCCCGTTTTGAACAAATAGCCGAAGTTTCCCGTTCGCTCAAAAGCCTCGCCCGCGAACTCAATATTCCAATTGTGGCGCTCTCCCAACTTACCCGCGCTGCGGAGGGTGAAAAACCGAACTTGTCAAGTTTGAGAGATTCCGGTTCCATTGAGCAGGATGCCGATGTCGTGATGTTTTTGCATAGGGAACGGGAATATGAGAAAAAAGGGGAAGGCGGCGTTAATAATGGCGTGAATAATTCGGGAGAAAAAAAAAAGGAAGGGACGACAAGCCTCATTTTAGCGAAACAGCGGAACGGGCCTGTCGGCACCGTTCAACTGACATTTTTACCGGATTACACAAAATTTACCAATTTTTCAAAAGAAAGCCCATAATTTTCTCCTACAAAATGCCAAGAAGAACAGGAAGATAAGGAAAAAATGATGTTTATTGACAATTACAACCTTGAAAACCTAAAAAATGAGGCTGAACGGCTCGTTTTTGATGAAATTAAAACGCAACTAGAGAGTTTCCCGGAAGGCGAGATATGTACGTGCAACGAGTGCGTCATCGACATCGCCGCAATAACATTGAATACGGTGAAACCTTTTTACCGCCACTCGCTGCTCGGTACGCTCTACGCTTTAGAAGCGCTCAACATTGATGAGGAATATGCGCAGAGCATACGCGCCGCCGTCGCGCAGGCGATTGAGAAGGTCAGAAAGAATCCCGCTCATAGTTGAACTGTAGATTCGGCGTGGTTTCCGTTTTTTGCTCAAGCGTCCATTCGTCCTCATAGAGACGAAATTGAGCTGACAACAAGCCTGTTTGCGGATCGTGCCACGAAATAACGCCGTCTGTATCCACAGAGACGAAAAAGTTCCCGCCGTCAACCAGATGGACGGGAAAACCGCCTTTCTGCTCAAGAGCGGTGTACGTCCCGTCTTCGCCAACCGCCACCGCCCGCCCGTCCAAGAGAGTGGATGCCGCTGTCCCGCCGGTTTCCGCGAAGGCAAAGGCAAGTTTTTCACCAGGCGCTTCCATTAAAACCGGAGATTGCGCGGTGTTTGACATATCAAGCCTGATTAAGATCGTTTTCCACTCCCCTCGCTCATTTGAAACAATCCCGCCATACACAGCGCCGCTTGCGGAGCGGTAGACCCGCGCCCCGACCATCGTCCCGGCTATTGCGGGGGCGGGGTAGGCGAGCGGAACAGTCTCGCTGGTGGCAAGGTTCACCTTTAAGAAAGGCGCTATGCCGTCTCCCCGTCCCACGATGAGGTTTCTATCATCAAGAAAGGCCGCGTCCAGAGAACCCGCGGAGGAGAACAAGAACACGCTCTTATTTGTTTCAAGCGAAAGCGCCGTTATTTCCCCCACAGAATCCAAAAAGAGCGCTTTTCCATTGAAAGCCGTGACGGTGCGCAGAGGAAATTTACTCTGATAGGACAGTTCCGCATAGCTTCCATCAATGGTCAGATAATGCGGTCTTTTCCTGTCTTCGCTCCATAAAATAAACCCGTCTTCCGCGGCTGAGATGCGGGTGAAATTAGTCGCGCCAAACGAGACGCCCTTTTTCGAAAGAAGCGTCCAGTCCAACGGCATGACGGCAAAGGATCCTTCCATCAGAAAAACGATGGAGTCGCCGGCGCCGCCGGCTTCGCCTTTTACAACGGCAATATCCTTTGCCGCCAGCGGGTTTTTAACGGCAAGCTCCAGCGAAGCGCCACTTCCGCTGAAAATCCGCACCTTCCCATCAGTGGCGCCTAACGCCGCGCCATGTTGAAGCGCGGCCAGGTTTTCAACACGGAAGCGCGAATCAATAATCACGTGATCATATGTGGCTTCAATTTTTTTCAGGCTGTTAACCGTAAAGAAATAAATCGTCTGAACAGCCTCGCCATGCGCGCCCTCTTCCGCAATGCAGATAAAATCCGGCGACTCGCTTTTTACGGCGTACACGGAACCTCTCGCAACGCGGGAATCGTAATCAAGAGTTTTGCCGGTAACGGCGTCGATCACAAACAAGCCCCTCGCTCCAGAGGAATCAACTCCAACGCCGGCAATAAACCGGTTGTTTCCAAACAGAATGGGCGTTTGCAAGTTGGCGACCGTTCCGCATTGCTGTATTTCCTTCTTCTGCGCTAAATTCCAGTATGAAATCACTCCAGAAGGCATGTAGGAAATCATGGATGTCTCCGACTTGCCGGTCGCCGCAAGAGTCGCGCCGCCGGCTATATCGGGAATCGTATAGAGAAGTTCGCCGGTGTCGCCGTCAAGACATACGGTTCCGGTACGATCCGATTTAGCCACAATAAGGAAGCCTCCCGCGCCCGAATAGGCGATGAACGCGGGTTCCGCATTAAAATCTATAGAAAACAGGCGCCCTTTCGTCTCATAATTCCACGCTGAAACGCGGCGCCGCTTGCCGTCGCTCTCTATCACGGCAAGATGCGGCTTTTCAGGACGCAAGCGCATCGCCTTTAATGGAAGATCGCTAATCTGAAAACGCTCTTCCGCGGCTCTGCGCCGCATATTCCAGAATCCCAGAAAACCATCTTCCCCTGCGGTGATGACGCGGCTGCCGTCGTAGACAACGGCTCGTATGGGTCCCCGGTGTCCGCCGGAAACCTGAAAGGAATTTTGCGCATTAGATATTGACGCGCACGAGGAAAACAGCAAAATGTATAGCGCTAAACGTCTCATTCACCACCTCTTATTTCATTAAACGCCTGTTCCAAAACTAACCCGAACCGCAGGTTCGCAAACGCAGGTTCGCGGTTTGGAACAGGCTCAAATTATAAACGAACAAGGTACAAAACATCGCCAAATACGGCGAACAGCATCAAGGCGAAAATCAGTACAACGCCGACGGTTTGAAAAATCGAGATAAATTTGGGATTCAAAGGACGCCGTTTGAAAATTTCAATAATAAAAAGCGCGATAAGTCCGCCGTCCAACACGGGCAAAGGCAGGAGGTTCATAACACACAGGGCGATGGAGATGAGGCACAGAAAATCCGCCATGTTGCGAATTCCATCCGCGACACTGCTGCTAAAGCCGGCTGCCGCCACATCGCCCAGCATGTAGGTGATGCGAACCGGACCGGAAACCGCCTGCGTAAGGTCAATGCCCTTGAAGAGCAGGGCGAGACTTTTAACCGATACGGCGAGCGTCTTCCACGCTTCGCTCAATCCCTTGCTGATCGCGGCGAATGGGGAGAGACCCGGCGTCCGGTACTCAAGCATGTGGAAGCTGAAACCAAGATCCGCGCCCTCGTTGGTGTAGACGGGTCGCAACTCGGTCCGCGTTGTCACTCCGTCCCGTTCAAAGTCAACGGCAAGCGTCTGCGGGCGCTCCTCCAAGACCGGTATCAACGCCGCGGAATACTCAATGTCCCTTCCATTAATCGTGAGGATGCGGTCGTCCTGTTTAAGACCGGCGGCTTCGGCGGGGCCCGCCTGCGCCACTTCGCTTACAACCGGATCGAGCCAGTAGTAGACGCCAATGGTTCCGGCGCCGGTATTTTTATCAAGGTTCGGCGTTATGGCCATATCTTGAACGGCGCCGCCGCGCTCCACCTTGAGGGAAAGGGTTTTCTCTGGATTGATCGCGATCTTTTCCCGTATTTCACCAAAGGTTTCAATGGGCGCTCCGTCAATGGCGATGATGCGGTCGCCGCTTTCAAGTCCCGCGACATTCGCAGGAAACGCCGTGTCTTCGCCACTAACATCCGACGCCAGCACAATGCGGTTTTCCATGTCCACTGTTGTGAATCCAACGCCCCAAATAATCGAAAAAACAAGCGCGGCAAAGACAAGATTGAAGAATGGCCCGGCAAAGGCCACCATGATGCGCTGCCACGGCTTCGCGCCAAAAAAGGTTCCTTTTACCGGAGAAATCTTGTTTTGGTTGTTTTTGTAGGCTTCCTCAAACTCATTTTCCCCACGCATCTTGCAGTAACCGCCCAGCGGAAACATGCCAAGTCGGTATTCAACGGCGCCGATTTGTTTTTTGAGGATGGGTTTGCCCCAGCCTATGGAAAAGGCTTCCACATCAATGCCCGCTATTCGCGCCGCTATAAAATGCCCCAACTCGTGGACAATAACGACAACGCCCAGTCCGGCAAGCCCTAATAGTATTTTTAATGCAAACATATCTATAATATACCACGATTCTGGGAGGATGACAAGAACTGGAAGCGAATTGGAAGCGAATTGGAAGCGAACTGGAAGCGAACTGGAGACGAACTGGCTGGCGGCGGGGTTTGATGGCTTCACATCGCCGCGTGGCGGCCGCTCATTGCCAATTGTCATCGCCCGCTTGACAAAAGCGCCGAAGCGGGATAATAACCGGCATGAGCCGGAACGGAAAAACGGACTCCGCAGGGCTTGAATGCGGCCCGCGCAATAAGGATTGACAAACTAGCCTGTTCCAAAACTAACCCGAACCGTAGGTTCGCGTTTTGGAACAGGCTAGTTTGTGTTGAGCTTTTCCCACCGGGGCGGCTGCCGCTCTTTCAATGTGATCGTAAAACCGGCAAGCCTAAGCGCCCGTCAGCCGCAGGTTGCGTTTGCCGAAGATTAATGCGCCGGACTGTCTTGCTGCGGGGCTGTCGCCGCATACGTATTATTCACTTGCCGTATCCCCGAAATTTTCTTATTATATAAGGCAGGAGGCGCGATGAACATTTTGCTTGATGACGAAGACGAGGAACAGGAAAAAAAAGAGGCGAAATCCCAGGAATTGGATCCGCTTGTGTCAAAGCTGCTCAAAACAAGGACAATACTTCTGTCCGGTGAGATAAACAAAGACCTTGCTGAAAAGACGGTCAGGCAGCTTTTGCTTTTGGAAGACATGGGCGGCGGCCCTATCTACATATTTATCGATTCGCCCGGCGGCGACGCGGACGCGGGCTACGCGATTTTCGATATGATCCGGTTTGTGAAACCGGACGTGTGGACCATTGGCATGGGGCTTGTCGCAAGCGCGGCCGCGATTATTCAGCTTGCAAGCCCGAAAGAACGCCGCGTCGGCCTGCCGAACAGCCATTATCTCATTCATCAGCCGCTTTCCGGCATCCAGGGCGTTGCGACCGACATTGAAATACACGCGCGCGAACTTGAGAAACTGCGGGCGAAGATCAACAGGCTCATAGCCAGTGAAACGGGCGCCGCCGTAGAGAAAGTGGAAAAAGACACGGATCGTGATTTTTGGATGAACGCGGAAGAAGCGGTTGAATATGGGCTTGTTTCAAGAATTATTACGAAAAGGAGCGAGTTATAGTCATTTTAATCCTTTGGGACACTTGACAAGAGAAGCGCTTTTTTTAAAATAAGACTATGTTAATCGCACTGAAAGATATTTATAAAACATATCCCATGGGAACGGTGACGGTAAACGCGCTTAAAGGGATCAGCCTTGACATAGAAAAAGGCGCGTTTATCGCCGTTGCCGGCGCGTCTGGTTCGGGAAAAACGACGCTTATGAATATCATCGGGCTTATAGACAAGCCTACAAGCGGCGCGCTGCTGATAAATGGCAAGGAAACCGGCGCTTTGAGCAGGGGAGAAATAGTCAGGATGAGGCAGAAGACGATTGGCTTCATATTTCAATCGTTCAACCTGTTGCCGGTGCTTGATGTTTTTGAAAATGTCGAGCTTCCTATGATCATCCGCAAGGACTCCGGCTCGAAAGCCGAGCGCCGCGAGTGGGTTGAATCGCTGGTGGAGGAGGTTGGGCTTGCCGACCGTATGCGCCACATGCCCGCCGAACTTTCGGGCGGCGAGCAGCAGCGGGTCGCTATAGCCCGCGCCTTGGTCAACCGTCCGCACATCATCATCGCGGATGAACCGACTGCCAACCTTGACTCGGAAAATGGACGGCGCGTGCTTGAACTCTTGCGGAAAGTTCAGAAAAACGAGGGGACGACGCTCATCATTTCTACACACGATTCGGACATCTGGAAAATAGCGCAGACGATTGTTCATCTCCGCGACGGCGCTATAGCATCGGAGGAGCGGCATTGATATGGCAATTGATCCTGCGGAACAGCATCCGTAACAGGAAAAGCAACAGTATCATCATTCTCCTTATAGGCAGCATCACTTTTCTTTTCTTTGCCGGCAACAGCCTCATCGGAAGGACGGCTCAAAGCATGAGGGATACGTTCATAAACGGCGTTACGGGCGACGTGGTGATAGAGAAATCAGGCGATGTCACCATGAACCTTTTCGGCGCGAATATGGCGATTGTAAATGAATATTTTTCTATACCCGTACTTCCCGCCTATAACGCGCTTGTTGAAATCATCGCCGCGGATCCTAAGGTCGCGGGCATGACCAGCCAAGTGTCCGGGCAGGCGGTTCTTGATTTTGAAAGCTACCGCGCTCCCGCGCTGTTGTGCGGCGTTGATCCTGAAACCTACTTTCCCCTTTTCCCGTCCATAGAGCTTGTTGAAGGGCGGTTTTTACTGAATGGCGAGTTCGGCGCTATGTTGTCGAAAGAAAAAGCCTTGGCTGTTGAGAGGGACACCGGAACATATCCGGGTGTGGGCGAGAAAATCCTGCTTACGTCAGCCGGAGTCGCGGGCTTTAAGATTCGGGAAGCGCCGGTGATCGGCATCTATCAATACAAAAACGCCGGTCAATATATGAATGAAATCGTTATAACGGATGTTCAGACCGCGCGTGTACTTACCTCAATTCAGGTCGCGTCTTCAGACACGTCTGTAGACGCCGAGTCCGGAGAAGAAGTCGCGCCGCTTATGGCGTCCGGCATTGACGACCTCTTTGGGGGGGATTCGGTTGATTTTCTGGAAGCAGGCGAGGAGATGTCTCCGGACGCGGTTTCTTCGTTTTTAAGCGAGGCCAGAGAAAAGGCGCCGGTACAAGCCGCGAGTGGAGACTGGAATTTCATCATTGTACGCTTAAAGAAGGGGTTTTTTTCATCCACCGCTTCTTTTATAAACGATTTGAACAAAAAGCTCTCCTCTTACGGAGTGACGGCGGTGAATTGGCAGATTGCGGCGGGCGAATCGGCTGTCATGATGATCATTTTGCAAACCCTCTTCAACAGCGGTATAAGTCTGGTCAGCATTGTGGGCATGATCGCCGTCATCAATATTCTGTTGATTTCGGTTTTCAAGCGCAAGCGCGAAATAGGAACGCTCAGATCAATAGGAGCCGCGGACCGGTTCATCCGGAGCCTTTTCTTGGGAGAAAATCTTGCGCTGTCCTGCGTATCGGGACTTGCCGGCGTCCTTGCCGGCATCCTTTTCTTTCAATATATCAACGCTATGCGTATAACGATTTCGAACGATCTTCTGGCGTCTTTGCTGGGAGGAGGCGTTTTGAATATAGAATTTTTCCCGCAGAGCGCCGCAGCGGCTTTGGCGCTCGCCGTGGTTTTGGGATTTGGGGCTTCGATCTACCCGGTTGAAGAAGCGGCGCGCATGGAACCTGCCGCCGCGCTCAGAGATTCGAGGGCGTAAGATGAAAGTGATAAAACTTGTTTCGCTTGCCATCCGATACCTTTCACGGTACAGACGCAGGTATTTTTTTCTCTTTCTTGCCCTCGCCATCGGTTTTGCGGTTATCACCGCGATTATGGCGGTAAAAGAGGGTATGACCGCGATGCTGTACCAGACGGCTCAGTCCCATTACGCGGGCGATCTGATTGCGCTGGGCTGGGATCATGACGGCGTAGGAAGTACGCTTCGTCTTGGACACGGGGAAATAGACGCGATCCTCGCCCTCGCGGAGCGAAATAATCTCAACCCGGATCGCATTGTGATGCGCACTAATTTTATGAGCGAAGCCGCGCTCTATTACAACGGGAACAAGGCGCGGCTCAAATACGTGAACGGCGTTGATTGGGATGTGGAAGCGGAACTGTTCAACAGCTTCAATTATGAAGCGAAGCCTGAAAAACCCTTGGATGGCGATGAAGCGATTTTGATTTCTTCCCCCGTCGCCCATTATTTGGGCATTCGGCAAGGCGACAGCCTTATTCTTGAGGTTAGAAACTACCTGGGGCAGAGAAACACGGGCAATTTCATTGTCGCCGGCATTATTGAAGACAAAACTATTTTTGGCTACTTTAAGAGCTACGTTTCACGAGCCGCGTTGAACGAACTGGTGGGTTTTAACCCGGGGGAATGTTCAAGCGTTGGTTTTTTCTTTGATGACAAGAGAAGCGATATTGACTGGAATAAGACGCTGCTTCAACGGGGGCTTGAAGAAAGCGGCGCGAATGTCGCCGCCATGTTGCAAAATCGCTCTGATTTTGAAACGGAGCAGCTTGCCGAGTGGAGCGGCGTCAGGGTTTTTATACTAACCCTTGAAATTTACCTTTCCGAGGTTGACGATTTGTTGAAAGCGATGGATATCCTTTCATATCTGCTGTTTGTCATGATGCTCATTATTGTGTTTGTCAGCGCCTTGGTGACCTATAAGCTGATCCTGTACGAGCGTTCGCAGGAATTGGGCGCCATGCGCGTGCTTGGTTTCCAGGAGGGAGATATAACGTGGATGCTGGTCATAGAAGCCGTGTGCTTGGCGCTGATTTCCGTTGCTGTGGGATTCTTGTTCTCCATCGTTTTGGTGAACATTCTTTCCACGCTGCCGTTCTCGAACATCGCGGGCTTTGAAATGTTTATGAAAGATGGAAAACTTTTTGCGCTGTATCGCCTTGAAACCTTTTTGTTCAATACGCTGGCTGTCTTCGCGGCGCTGCTGCCCGCACTCGGCATTCCGGCGTTCATCGCCTCACGCGGTTCTCTGCCCGAAATGCTCAGCGGAAACGGCGAATAAGGCGCGTTCTAAAAAAGACGTTTGGGAAAGGCGGGCTGAAGTTCGCTTTTTTCAAGGGAAATCTGAGGGATTTTCTCAAGGTTTCCCGAGCGGTTTGTTGCGCTTGTAGGTTTTGCGGCGTAAAGCGTCGCAAAAAGCTTGATTTATGGGTTGCTTTGGATCAGAGCCATAACCTGAAATTTTGAGAAAATTTCTACTAAAAAAAGGAAAAGAATTGAAAAAGCATTATAGTGTGGTATATTATAATACTATGAAGGGTATATTGGCGAGGATTATTTTTTCTTCACTTTTCGCCGTTTTGATGATAGGCTCGTTGAGCGCTCTCACGGATACGGAATTGCTGAAACGGGCGGATGATCTGGTCAGTTATCTTGAATCCGATTTTTCCGCGGAATATACCATTGTTGAAGACAAGCCGGGTCAGGCGCGGACGACAACCGTAGCGGCGGTATTCAGGCGGGATTCTCAAGAGACGTATGTAATTGTGATCCTCCAACCGAGTATAAGCCGCGGACAGGGCTACCTCAAACAGGGCGGCACATTGTGGTTTTACGATCCGGAGAGCAAGCGTTTTAACACGACGAGCAGCAGCGACCGGTTTCAAAACACCAACGCCAGCAATTCCGATTTCACGCGATCAACCTTGTCTCAGGATTATCAGGTGATTTCCGGAGAAGATGCGAGGCTTGGCAAGTACAAGTGCAGGCTTCTTACATTGCTTTCCAAATCCAAAGGCGTACAGTATCCCAGAATGAGATTGTGGATAAGCGAGGATGGATTAGTGCGTAAAAGTGAAGATTGCAGCCTTTCAGGCCAGCTTTTGCGTACTTCGGCCATCCCCGACTACTACAAAATGGGAAATCGGTACGTTCCCAGGCAGATTCTTTTTGAAGACGCGCTTAAAGGCGCGGTTGTAAACGGCGTGTTTGTTAAAGAAAGGACATTGATAACCATCACGAAGCCTTCCTTTGCCGGAGTTGGCGATTATATTTTCTCAAAAACTTATTTGGAGATGGTAAACAATTAATGAGACGTATTGTATATGTGTTTCTTTTAACTTTATGCGAAGCGAGCTTTTTGCACGCTCAGGCGGCGCCGCTGGAAGGCGCGGATTCCGGGACTTTGTTGGATATTGACGCGCTAGGCGACATTGATTCTTTATTTGAAGAGAAAACGCCACCTGCCGCCGCGTCCAACCAGACGAAGACGCCGGCGGCGGATCCCGCGGTTGCGGCGCCGCAATCCAAACCAGCCGTTGCGCCGCAGTCCAAGCCGCCGGCGGCGCAGCCGGCTTCCGTGATTTCCAACCTCAAGAAAAAAGGCTTCAGCTTAAACGCGAGCTACTCTTTTACCGGCGGCTTTTTTCCGGGATGGGATGAGGCGCCGTGGTATTGGGATGAATACCCCTATTATAAAGAAACTTCATTGCCGGCCGTCCTTATGACATCCTCCTTGGGGCTTAATTACCAGATTTCCGATACGTTGGGAGTGAGGTCGACGTTCTCGTTCTCTTTTCCCAAGTTTGCCATTGCGGTGGAGACCTTTTACCTTGATTACTCAATAAACAACAAGGTTTTTTTACGGGCGGGTAAATTTACATACAACTGGGGAATTTCAAGAGATTTTGTTTTCGCCAATCTTTTAGCGCTCGTTCCGTCAGCTTCCCAGCGCGGCAACGCGACAGGCAACACGAAGTATTATAATGAGAATGTGTATTATGAGGGGAATGATGAGGAAGGGGAAAAAAATATTCCGGCAGGGTGGTACCCCAAGAAAGTCGCTCGCTATACACCATACTCCGGAAAAAACGACGCCTACACAGCGCGGCTGTCCATTCCCATTGGGATAGGCGGTTTGGAATTTGTCGCTATAGCGCGTGATGATTTTTTTGTTGAGACCAACATACAGAAGGATTTGATCTATTGGGGCGGCAAGTACAATCTCGCCTTCAAGAAAGTGGATATTAACACCGGGTTTATGTATAGCGAGATTATGCCTTTACACATTGCGCTTTCGGTTAAGACAACCATCCTGAACACCGAAATATACTCTGAAGGAATCGCCGCCATTGGGAGCGGCGAGCTTATAGAGGGGGAACTAATTAAGGTGGGCAGTAAAGGTGAGAAGTTGGCCGAAAAGGATCAATGGGCGCCGTCTACCCGTGAAAGAAAGTGGGATGCGCTTGCTTTTTCCGGCAGCGTTGGCGTTGCGCGGGATTTTTTTTCCAAGAAACTCACGGTCGGCGCTGAATATTTCTATAATGGAGAGTCAGACCTTCAGTGGATGACCGAAGCCGATATTGAGAAAGGACTGACGAGCAAAGTCCGCGAGCTTATTCAAGGCAACAACCTTGCGCTCAACCTTTCTTTCAAACCCGGATGGCGTGATTTGCGGTTTGCCGTAAAATTCCTTTACGGGATTGATTACAACACCATGACGCTTGTGCCGGGAATACGGGTTGTTCCTTTTCCGAATATGGCGGTGTCTTTAGGCGTTCTGATGGCGCTTGGCAACAGGGCGGATAAGGGTTACGAGGACGATCACGCTGGTTACTATTACCGCCATAATACGGATGAGAAAGATCGTCCTTTCAGCGTTGCGCTCACCGTTACTTTCAGCGGAAGCCATAGATGGGATAATTATAAATGAGCAATGGATGCAAAACCAAAAATAAAATAAAAGTGCTTCAAATTAACAAATTTTACGCGCCGTGGGTGGGAGGAGTTGAAAGGGTAGTCCAAAATATAGCGGAAGGTCTCAATGATAGAAGCGATATGAAGGTGCTTGTGTGCCAGAATGAAGGTAAAGCCGAGGAGACGACTGTAAACAATATCCGGGTAATCCGTTCTTCAAGCCTCGGCATCCTTTACTCAATGCCTGTATCGTTGGATTTCATATTCAAATTGTGGAAACTGTCAAGGCAGCACGATATTTTGTTGTTTCACACGCCCTTTCCATTGGCGGATCTGGCCTGTCTCTTTTCGGGATACAAAGGGAAAGTTATTGTGTGGTGGCACAGCGACATTATCAGCCAGCGGAAACTGCTTAAAGTCATAAAACCAATTTTGAAGAGATTTTTGCGCCGGGCGGATATTGTTGTGGCGGCGACGCAGGCGCATATAGACAATTCGGATTTCTTGGGGCCGTATAAAGACAAGTGCAGGGTGATCCCTTTTGGCTTGAAATTCTCTGATTATGAACAGGTGAACATCGATAATTATCTCATGGATAAATTGTTCAACAAACAAAACAAGAAACTGTTGTTTGTCGGCAGGCTGGTGTATTACAAAGGCATCGATGTCCTCATTCATGCGATGCGGGCGGTACGGGGGGCGGAACTGTTCGTCACCGGATCCGGCGTTTTGGAATGCGAGCTAAAAGCCCGCGTTGAAGCGGAAAATTTGGGAGAAAAAATT
This sequence comes from Treponema sp., assembly GCA_031259035.1. Classification (GTDB taxonomy): domain Bacteria; phylum Spirochaetota; class Spirochaetia; order Treponematales; family Breznakiellaceae; genus JAIRKH01. The sequence goes on from JAIRLZ010000220.1 coordinate 24,218, forward strand.
CATTTTCTCGGCTACCTGCCCTTTGAGGAACTGAAAGCCGCTTACGCGGACTGTGACATATTTGTGTTTCCGTCCAACGCCAATGTCGAAGCCTTTGGGCTTGCGCAAATGGAAGCCATGTTCTACGGCAAGCCTGTCGTCAACACCAACTTGCCCACAGGAGTGCCTCTGGTGAGCGTTGACGGGAAGACCGGCTTGACCGTGCCGGTAAACGACGCGGACGCCTTGTCTGTCGCTATTCAACGCTTGATTGACGACGACGAACTTCGCGGCCGTTTGGGAGCGAATGCCAGACAACGAGTATATGAAGAATACAGCTTTGAGAGGATGATAGACAAAGTGTATGATCTTTGTGAAGAATTGATGAATCATGGTAGTACAAAACCTCCTGCTTCCTGAAACAATAAACCAGCTTTATATACGCGCTTGCGGCGCGGACATCAAACTTCAGAACAAAAGTATGCGCATTAACGCCCATGGAGAAGCGGCGTTTACAACGTATTATAATAGCTTCGCTCTAAAAAAGTGGAAAAAATATACCGTTATTGGACAAATCTCTTTGGCGTTGACAGCGAAAGGATGTTTTGAAGCGACGCTTCTCGGTTTTGAGGTTCAACGCGGCTTAAAAGGCAAACTGGAAGGCGGTTTTGTTGAGAAACCGTTGGGTAGAAAGACATTTTCTTTGCCGGAACCCGGAGAGTGTGAGATTGCCTATCCTGATTGCGAATGCGATCTGCTTGCCTTTACGATCAGGGCGTTTGAAGATTCGGAGTTGTACGGCGGCGCGTACCGCTCGGCTGTTGACGAAGACCTGCCGGACATTAACCTTGCGCTTGCCATTTGCACCTATAAACGGGAGCGTTATATTAAAACGAATCTGGCTATGCTGAATGAGACGCTCTTTTCCAACAGCCATTCAATGTTGAACGGCCATGTGCGGGTGTATATTGCGGACAACGGGCGAACTTTGAAAAAGGAAGAAATCGAAAGCGAAACGGTGAAAGTCTTTCCCAATATCAACAGCGGCGGTTCCGGCGGGTTTTCGCGTTGCATGATTGAAGCGCTTGCCGGCAAAGACCGGTACAACCTGACGCATATCGTACTTATGGACGATGACATCTTCTTTACGCATGATGTGTTGGCGCGCACCTATATGTTTCTCCGGCTGCTGAAAAAAGATCACGCGGATATCGTGATAAGCGGCGCGATGCTCCTGATGGACAAGCCGCACATTCAGTATGCATCCGGAGAAATTATAAAACCAACCGGAATTGTACAGTATAAACGAGGCTATGATCTGACTGACCTCAGGTCAATAGTCCTCAATGAGATTGAAATGCCGTCAAATTATTGCGGATGGTGGTATTGCTGTTTCCAGCTTGCTCACGCTTTGAGCGGCGACTTGGCGTTGCCGCTTTTTTTTCAATATGATGACACCGAATGGGGATTGAGAAACAAACGGCGTGAGAAGGTCGTGGTGAGCGGCGTTTGTGTCCGCCACGAGTCCTTTGACGCAAAGCGCGCCGGCTGGAAAGACTACTATTCCATGCGCAACCGCCTCATTGTAGCGACACTGCATAGAGATTCCGCTTTTCGAGGCTGCGGCGCCCTGTATTTTCAGTCGATGATTTTTATCAAGATACTCTATAGAATAGTGTTTTTCAGATTCAACGACGCCGAATTGATGATGACGGCGGTGGAGGATTACTGCCGGGGGATAGAGTGGCTTGGCGCGGTGGATTCCGCCGCGCTGCTTCGGGACGTTCAACAGCGCGCCGCGAAGGAAGCGAAAAAAAGCCCGCTTGAAAGCCTGTCTACCGGCATGGCGCTTACGGCGCGGCTCTTGAAGCTGCTGTGGGTCTTCGGCGTGAAGTTTAAGCGAATCGCCGCGGATTACATCAAGAATTATCATCGTTTCATCACCGAAGATTTTTGGCGGGAACATTTTGGCTTAAAGGACAAATAGGTGTACGATTATTTGATTGCCGGCGCGGGACTGTTCGGCGCGGTGTTCGCGCATGAAGCGGCGGCGCGGGGGAAAACGTGTCTTGTCATTGACAAGCGTCCGCACATCGCCGGAAATATTTATACCGAAACCATCAACGGCGTCATTGTACACAAGTATGGGGCGCACATTTTTCACACCAACGACAAAACCGTGTGGGATTATATAAACAGATTCGCCGAATTCAACAACTACATCAATTCGCCCATCGCGCGTTATAAAGATGAACTGTACAACTTGCCGTTTAATATGAACACGTTCAACAAAATGTGGGGTGTCAAGACCCCGGCGGAAGCGATGGCTGTTATTGAAAAACAGCGCGCCGAAGCCGGTGGCGCCGGTGGCGGCGCCATTGGCGTTACAGAGCCGAAAAACCTTGAGGAGCAGGCGCTGTTTCTCGTAGGGCGCGACATATACGAGAAGCTCATAAAAGGGTACACCGAAAAACAGTGGGGCATGGAATGTACGGAGCTTCCCGCCTTCATCATCAAGCGGCTTCCTTTGCGTTTTATATATGACAACAACTACTTCAACGACCGGTATCAGGGCGTCCCTGTGGGCGGCTACACGCGCATAGTTGAAAAACTGCTTTCAGACAGCGAAGTTAAGCTCAATACGGACTATGTTGATTTTAGCAAAAAAAACGAGCGTATCGCCGAAAAAATCGTGTATACCGGGGCTATTGATGAGTTCTTTGGTTATTGCCATGGGGCGCTTGAGTACCGCTCGCTGCGTTTTGAGACCGAGGAGTTTGCCGAAGAGAACCATCAGGGCGCCGCCGTCGTGAACTATACGGATCGTTCGGTTCCGTACACCCGCGTCATTGAACACAAGCATTTTGAATTTGGCGGGCAGCCGAATACGGTGGTCACCCGTGAATACCCAGTCGCGTGGAAAAAGGGGCTTGAGCCGTACTATCCGGTGAACAACGAGAAGAACAACGCCTTGTATCTCAAATACAAAGAGATGGCGGACAAGCGTCCCGATGTCATTTTTGGCGGGCGGCTTGGGCGGTATCGGTACTATGATATGGATACGGTAATCGCAAAAGCGTTGGATGTGGAAAAAAGTGAACTGTAATATTGATCTTTTCTTAACGATGTGATATACTTTTTATCGTTACTGCGTGGGGAAACGGCGTGCGTACGGTTAGCCGTATGGTGCGATTCCCTGAAAACGGATTGCTTGATCCGCAACGGCGGACGGCTAATCCAATTATAACATCTCAGGTTTTCAAGGCGTAAAGGCTTGAGGGAGCGTTTAATATGAAAAGTATTGGGGAATCCGTGTATTGCCTCGCCTGCTTTTCAGGGCAGGAGCGTACGGTGGAGGATTTTATTAAACAATCCGGTTACAAGGTGATATCAGCCATTGCGGAACGGCATGTTGTAAAGCATGGCAAGCGATGCAAAGAGTTTCGCTCTCTGTTGCCGGGATATGTCTTTATGGCAAGTGATGAAGCGCCTGCGTGGGATGTTTTAATCCGTTTTCGGTATATCAGCCGTCCGTTGCGATACGGAGACGGGAATATGCGTCTGCGCGGCGGCGATTTGGAGTTTGCCCGTTGGCTTCAGCGGCGCAACGGCGTCATTGAAACGTCAAAAGTTATTCAGGAAGGGACGAAGATTAAAATAATAAGCGGGCCTTTAATGGACTATGAAGGAAAAATCGTAAAAGTGAATAAACGGCAGAAATGCGCCGCGATTCAGATTGTATCTGAAAAGATACCGTGTACAGTGTGGCTGTCTTTTGATTTTATTGAAGAAGTGAAAAGTTGACGATGAAATTTGTTTTGAGGCGAAGGATGCGGATTTGTTAAAGACAATCATAGGGCGTTTAAAATTTTTTCTTAGTTATAGAGAACTTTTTTTGCAGCTTGTTGTCAGGGATATAAAGCTCAAATACCGGCGCAGCGTATTGGGGTATTTGTGGAGCGTACTGAACCCTCTTCTTACGATGATGGTGATGTATATCGTGTTCTCCGAGATGTTCAAGTGGAACATTGACAACTTCGCGGTGTATCTTCTTATTGGCAATATGATGTTTTCGTTTATGTCAAACGCGGTGTCGCGTTCCATCTTTTCGATTGTTGGAAACGCGGCCCTTTTAAAAAAGACGTTTGTGCCAAAATACATATTCACCGTTTCATCTGTTACGAGCGAACTGGTGAACCTGTTTTTTTCGTTAATCGCGCTCGTGTTGGTCGTTATTATAACCCATAGCCCCTTAACGTGGCGCATTGTATTGGTAATCATACCGATTGTTGAGTTATATGTGTTTTGTCTTGGGCTTGGATTGTTGCTGGCTCAATCCGCGGTGTTTTTTAGAGACACCCAGTATTTGTGGGGGATTATCAGCACCATTTGGCTGTATCTTACCCCGATATTCTACCCGGTGACCCTGTTGCCCGAACCCCTCCAGTCCGGCGTCAGACAGTTTAATCCTATGTTCATCTACATTGACATGTTCCGCAGCTTTGGGTTGTGGGCGAAAGCGGTGAGCGTGGGCAGCATTGCGTCAGGCGCTTTCATGGCGATTGCAACGCTTGCCGTTGGGTTATGGTCTTTTTCCATCACAAAAAGAAAGTTTGTTTTGTATATTTGAGGTTGTTTCTTGAGTAATCCGATCATTAAAGTTGAAAACGTAGGCATCCGTTTTAATATAGCCTCTGAAAAGACGGACAGCTTAAAAGAATATATTATAAAACTTGTAAAAAGAGAGCTCTATTTCAAAGAATTTTGGGCGTTGCAAGACATCAATTTTGAGATGGAGCGTGGCGAGGCGTTGGCAATAATAGGCGCCAACGGTTCCGGCAAATCGACGTTGTTAAAACTCATCTGTAGAATACTCGATCCCGACACCGGCTCCATTACAGTAAATGGAAGCATAGCGCCGCTTATTGAATTAGGCGCCGGTTTGGACGGCGAGTTGACTGCGGAAGAAAACATTGTGTTGGGCGGCGCCCTTTTGGGACACAGCAAAAAGTTTATGCTGGAGCGCCGGAATGAAATTGTCGCTTTCGCCGAACTTGGCGAGTTTATGCAAATGCCGCTTAAAAACTATTCGTCGGGAATGTACGCGCGTTTGGCGTTTGCGCTCTCAACGCTGGTGAAGCCTGACATCTTGATAGTTGACGAAGTGCTTGCTGTAGGCGATATAGCCTTTCAGAAAAAGTGCGAAAAACGCATGAAAGAGATGCTTGCGGGCGGCACCACGTTGCTTTACGTTTCCCATGACGACACGAGCGTCCGGAATCTGTGTAAAAAGGCGCTCTGGTTGAAAAAAGGCGGCATGGTGATGATGGGCGACGCTGAAGAAGTCTGCGCCGCTTATGAAGTTTCTATGAGCAATGCGTAAATGAAGGCTCTTGATTTTAGAGATGGCCGAGGGGGTTTAACTAACGATAATGGGGATTCTGTCGACTAGGGG
>JAIRLZ010000237.1 GCA_031259035.1 Treponema sp.
TCAGGCGACCCGCTCTTCAAGCGCGGCTACCGGCTCGACGGCGGCGCGGCTCCGTTACGCGAGACAACGGCGGCGGCTATCCTGCTCTTGTCTGGGTGGCGGCGGAAGTTTCCGTTGTACGACCCCTTCTGCGGTTCGGGCACTATCGCTATCGAGGCGGCGATGTTCGCGTGGGACATGGCCCCCGGAATCGGGCGGAAATTCGCCATTACCAACCTTGTCATTGCCGATGAAGCAATCGAGAAAACTATCCGCAAGGAACTGCTTGCCCGCGTGGATTTCAGCCGCCGTATCCGTATCGGGGGCAGTGATTCGGACCCGGCGGCAGTCGAGGCGGCGCGGGCCAATATGCTCCGTGCCGAGGCCCTTGCCAAAGGTGGAAGCGCCGTTGCCGCACCTGTTGCCGCGCCCGCGAAAACGGTAACGGTCAAGGTGCCGGGTGCCAAACCGATGAAAAAGCCCGTTGCCGCGCGTTTCCCGCACCAGCCGCTCTTCCGGTTGTTGCCGATGGAGAATACCAGTGCGCCGGAGGGCGAGGGCGAAGGCTTCATCGTAACCAATCCGCCCTATGGAAACCGACTGGGGAATACCGCCGAAGCCGAGGCGGTCTATCAGCGCATGGCCCATCTCCGCAGCCGCTTTCCCGCATGGAAACTCGCCGTGATTACCAGCCACACCGGGTTTGAGTCCCATTTCGGACGCAAGGCCGACGCGATAAGGCAGATCACCAACGGCGCGGCGCAAGCCTGCCTCTACGTATTCAACAACGATTCGTCGATTGGCGCCCTGCGTACGCCCCCTCACCCGGATCCGCTTTCCGTGCAAGACGGCAAAGGCGGACGCGGCGCAAGCGGACCCATTGAACGATCCGGACACGATGAACAAACGGAACACGGCGTACAAAGCGGGCCCGTTGAACAAACCGGACCGGACGGCGCGGAACATGATTAGGCCGGTTGCCCCGGAAGACGCGGAGGCGATCTGCGGCATCTACAACTACTATGTGCGGAACACCTTCGTTACTTTTGAGGAGGAGCCGATAAGCGCCGCCGAGATGAGCGCGCGTATCGCAGCCGTTACCACAGACTTTCCCGGGTATGTATACGAAGAGGACGGCGAACTCATCGCCTTCGCCTACCTGCACTACTACCATTCTCGCAGCGCCTATCGTTTCACGGTGGAAGACTCGATTTATGTCAAAAACGGGCGGCAAAAAACCGGTATCGGTGCCCAACTGCTCAACCTGCTCATCGGCGACGCGAAAAAACTCGGAAAACACTCGATCATGGCTATCCTCGGCCTCCCGAACGGCGCGAGCGAAGCCCTGCACAAAAAATGCGGCTTCCAAAAAATGGCGAACATGGACGAACTCGGCTTCAAACTCGGCTGCTGGGCGGGTGTGGGCTTCTGGAAACTGCGCCTCTAAGAAAACGCTGATTCATTCATAACTATTTGCCCCGCGGGAGGCCGCAGGCCCTTCCCTTGGAGCCCCCGCAGGGGATTCCCTTGGGGGCGGCGCGGCGGGAACGGGCGGCGGTCCCCTTTCAGGGAGAGAGGGGAAGGCCGCGTCTCCCGGCCAGCAGACGATCCTTCTCCCGGACGGGACACGACCCTTGTCCCTCTTTTGGAGGGGAATTGAAAATGGTAAATGGTACATGGAGAAGGGAAAATTATGGCGCAGATTTGATTATTCTTAATCTGAGAAATCTGCAACGCCATATGGCGCAATCTGTGGACCAGTTTATCTGTGTCGCCATACATATCTGCGCTCATCTGCGCAATTCACGCCCTATCCGCGCCCCGTGGTTAATGGTGATAAGTCCCTGTCTGTCTGTGGTTCCTGGTGATAAGTTCGTTTGGTCAGCGGTTATTAAATCAGCGTTGCCCTAAATCTGTCTTGTTTTTTGAGGCGTTTCGCGCTTTTAGGGTCTCGATGTATCGGCGGAAAATTTCGTCGGCATCAACGCTCTTTTCAGGAGGAGGTTCGGGAACGAAGCCATCGTCATCCGAAGAACGGAATAATTTTGCCGTATTAGTCTTATATGCCCAACTGTTGGCATTATTCAAAAAATAGTCAAGCACGGAGAGCACGGAAAGAGTGTAGTAGATGAGCGACACGTTGGTTCTCTGCTCTTTACTAAGCAGAGCGTTGAGCCGTTTGGACAGCGGGTTTTCCACCTGAAACACATACTTGTCCCACGGATTGTTTATTGCAGCGCAGGACGCATGGGCAGAAGCGCCGCCTGCCTGTACCGCTTTTTCAATTTCTTGCGCAATGATGGTAAAATCCTGCCGCAGGGTGCGGATTTTCGGAAACGCCGAGGAAATTTCTTTATTATGAACAAAAGACTTTGAAAACATATCTATCTTCAACTGGGGAAAGAGAAAAAGCCGGGCGGTCCAGTTTAATTCTTCGCGGATTTTCATAGCATACACTTTTTGTTTTGCTTCAAGCGGAGCATAAAACAGTTTGGCAAATTCCGCGAGTCTCGGAAGATACATTCGTTCAAACCCATTCTCGATTAATTGAGGCCACTCGTCAATTATCGCAAGAAACTCTGCCAGATCGAAACCGACTTCATTGAATGAAATAGAACGGAAGCCATAGAACAGTTCTTCGAGGATTCGCATAAGGATAAGCGTCTGCAGCACCGGATTTTCAGGATCAATAATATCCTCGTTTCTTTTGAGCGACAGTGGTTTTGCAAAATAATGATAGATGTCGGGGAACGTATCAAGGTGTTCCCAGCCGGCTTCTGGAAAAAGCTGCTCCAATATGTCCAGTCCGCGCTGAACCGCATGAGGGTTGCTTTGCGGCAAAACACGAGGCTCCTCCTCTTTATCCGTATCCGCTGCCGACAAACCTAACGGCGCATCTTCCCCGGTATCTTCCTTTTCGTCATATTTCTCCGCTTTCTCCGCATCGTCATACGCGGCGGTATGCGCGTTACGGGAATCGGCGGGTTTGACCGGCTGAATTATCTCATTCGGGGTAACGCCGAGAAACGCCCGAATATCCTTCTCGTACTCGGAAAAAAAAGCGCTGTACGACAGATAAACAGGGGAAACGAATTTCATCAACAACGGATAAAGCCGATAACGGATGTCCTCGTCTACTTCATTAAATAACTCGACTATTTCATCCTGCGTTTTTTTGTTTATTTTCATGTCGGGTTCGCTCTGAAACAGAGCGTTAAGATCGTTGAGCGCCTGCACCAGGTGAAGCTCAGGTTCAATCAATTCCAACATAAAAAGCGGCCGGTAAAACGCTTTGATGATCCCCTTGAAATCGGACACGACTACCGACCGGGGACGGCTCTGAAGGCGGCTTAACAACGAAGATATTTTTTCCACATCCCAATACCGGATAACATCCAAAATGGAAAACGCAACCGGAAATCCCTGTTTCAATTTCTGGGTTCGCGCAGTATTATTTCTGGGAAAAATCAGACGCACCTTGTTGACCAGTTTTTTAAGCGGCAGAAAATAATCGTCCATTTTTGAGGTAACAAAAAACCTGCTTACCACATCGGGCGGCGGCGTAAAAAAAGCGAGCTTTGAACGAAACGCCTGCATCCATGTTTTAATTTTGAATTCGCTCCCGGCTTCATGGGCATCCATTTTGACTCGTTCCCGATAGCTCAACTTTCCGGCGGCAACCCACCCGGCTAGAGCAGTGTCAAGAAGGGCGTCATCCTCTTCAGCGAACTCATTCGTTTCGACGCGCCGCAACGGTGTTTGTTTTACATAAGGCCGATTCCAGCCGTCCCTGCCTTGGGTTTCCGGTTTTTCGGAGCGAACTTCCCCGACTTTGCCGCCCAAAACCTTCATCATGAACTTGGCTTCTTCTTCGTCTTTGACATCCAGCCGAGCCCGCGTTTTTCTGAGCTCATCTTCTCCGTAAGTAAGTTTTGCCATGACTTGAATTATAACACATTTTTGTGAAAAAGAAAAGAGGCGTATTGCCGGGATAGCCAAATCAAATCTGAAGTGCGAAAGCAGGAGGACATAGAAGATAAAAGCTATAGCACAGCCCATCGTCCCCGCAAGGCTGTGAGGATACCGGACGCCTAAGGAAGCGCTGATTTATTCAATAATAAAGAATAAATCAGTGCTACTTTAATGCCCCATTTGCGCAATGAAATGAGCAAATGTATTAGGGCAACGCTGATTTAATAACTGCTGCCCAAACGGACTCATCACAAGGAGCCGCGGATTGGTACGGATTGCGCGGATGAAGATGAGCATGGAGAGAAAAATAGGCTGGACTGCGTTTGAAGACAAACCTTGTCTGCGTTATACAAGGCGGCTTGTCAGCATTGGAGCGGGGTCCAAAGAAGGGTCCACAGATTACGCTGATTTTCACAGATTAAAGAAGATGTTATGTACTGAAATCTGCGTTAATCTGCGTAATCTG
>JAIRLZ010000246.1 GCA_031259035.1 Treponema sp.
TTCTCGATTTATTTAAATCCCATCAGGAATTCTTCCAAATTCCGTTTTTATGCTTTGGGAAAAACCTGTCCGGCGAAACCATAAGCCACGCTTTGGAAGAAAAAAGCCGTCAGACCAAAAAGAGCGTTGTTTTGTTTATCGGGACGAAGGAAGACTTAAGCGGTGGCGATCTGTCCAACGGAGAACTCTTCTCTTCATGGATAGACGGCGATGTACTGGCGCTTGCAGCTTCATCGGAAGACTTCATTAATACGGTGTCTAAAACCGCGCCTGATCTCATCAGTCTCGGAGTCATTGATATTGAGATGATAAAAACCATACGCAACCACCCGGCGACGGCAATGACGCCGGTCATCGTGATCCCTGAACATATCACGGCGCCCGAACTGGTGAAGGAACTTGGCAAATACTCGCGGGTGGTGTTGTGCAACCGGTCTGTCGCGGGCTCGCCCACGTTCTGCGCCCGCGTACGGGCTATTGCGGCGGGAGACGCTATTCTTCCGTTATTTACCGGCGTACTGGTGAAAAAAGCCATCCTCTATTTCAATCAGTATGCGCATTCTCATATTTTCCGGTGGAAACTCGCGGACGCGGTCGGTAGCAGCGAAGATTACCTGACGAGGGTTTTCCGCCGGGAAATGGGCATGTCTTTGTGGGAATATCTCAACTATTACCGCGTGTTTATGGCTGTGGAACTGCTCATACATTCGGGCGACACCATAGCGCAGATAGCGGACAAAACAGGTTTTCAGGATCCAGCGTATTTCTGCCGCGTATTCAAGAAGATATATGGCAAATCGCCGGGCTGGCTTAGAAAATGAACCGCCAAAATCCCCTCCGGAAAAACCGTCCGCGCTTTCATTTGAGCCTTTCCCAAAACTAACCCGAACATAGTTCGCTGAACATAGTTCGCGTTTTGGGAAAGGCTCCGTACTCACAAATATTTCATTAAAGTCTGAAAGACAAGCTGGGACTTGCGGGTATACCCGCACTTTTTGATTATGCCGTCCCACAGGGCGATAGCGTCCGCCCTTCTGATAAAAGCGATTTCTTGCCGACAGACGAGATCGGTACAGGCGGCGGGTTTTTATGGCAACATGTTCTCCGTTTCATGGGGGGACAGCCTCCCCGGTGTAAAAGAGCTTGGCATAGTCGCAGAGGATCATGTCTGATTTCCCGGCTTTTTCCATGAGCCGGTCCCATTCCTCTTACGCCCATTGCCGAACGGCGGTCTTGTTCCGCCATCCGGTGGACTTTTTTGACAGCAGTTGCCGGGTTATGGGGGTCTCTCTGAATTTCACATAATAGACAGCGCTCACAGGAAAGATATAAAAATCGTCATGGACAGCGGACCTTTTTTGTCCTACTTTCCATTGCCGGCGGTTTTCTATCTCAAATAAAACCGCATAATTCATTATATAACAATGAATTAGATATGAGCCGCGAAGGGATCGAACCTTCGACCCGCAGATTAAGAGTCTGCTGCTCTACCAGCTGAGCTAGCGGCCCCCACATCATCAAATTATGGAGATAGTATAGGAAAAAACGCGGTCTGTGTCAAGTCTTTTGCGGTTCTTTTTTATAGAAAATGGCGTTATATTCCCGCGCTGTCAATAGCGTTGTTCAGAAACCTCAGTTTCTGAACAACAACCATTAAAAACGCGGTTTTTCAGGCTAAAGCCGGCTTTAGCCTGAAAAACCGTGCGACTTGTTTAACAACCAACCGGGTTGTTAAACAAGTCCAATAAGCAAGGCGTTGGTTTTTTTATCCCGCTTTTCAGGCTTTGAAACCTGAAGCGAAATCAAAGCGCCGGCGGACAGCCGCCCAATCGCATCTTGCCCGCCCCATATAAGAACAAGCCCTTTTTTCGAACAGGCGTATCTGCCGGCAAGAGGCTTTCGCCCCACTGCTAAAGGGGGAAGCGGAAAATCATCAGACAGTACACGCGCTTGAAGATCGGCATTTGCACGGGGGGCGTCCGCCTCATTTTCAGGCGTGGTCGCGCCGTTGACGGCAAACAGGAAGCTCAACGCCGCCCGTTCCTTGGGAAGTCCGGCGTCCGCCGACAGCTTGAGGAGGGTTTCCGGCGCATCAAGGGTGGGGAACGCGAAGTGGCACCATTTGGATTTTGCGCCGCCATACACGCCGCCTGAAGCCGTGACATGGGGTGCAAGGGGGCAGCGACCCGGTTGGGGGCAGGGCGATTGCGGGACAAAGCTTTTGCGTATGAGAGCGTTTCTCAGCGAAGAGATGAATTCGCCTGATCGCGGAACGCCGGGTTCTACGACAAGCGCCTGCGGAGCTAAAACAGCGAGCCTTTTTCCTATGTTGTCCGCTTCATTTTGTAAGGAAACAATATGCGGCAGCTTCTGGTGCGTTTCGTTAAACACATTGATGGCGGCGGCCAGCGCGGGTCTTTTTCCGTAAACCGGCGTATGTATATCGCCTTTAATGGTTTTGATTGTCCATGCGGAACCGGCGCCAGCAAGCGCGAAGAAGACATTCTTTCCCACGTCAAGAACAGCCTGCGTATGATCGATGCATTTGAATTCGAGTGGCATATTCCGCAGTTCCGGTCTTGCGATCCAGAGAGCAATGACAAAAGTCAAGGGACCTGAACCCAAATCAACGATCACATCATGCGGGTACAGACGCGGGGTCAAAGACGGAAGCAGCCGGCACAGCCTATAAACATTCCACGGAAGAAAATAGCGAAGATACGCGGACAACAGGGCGGGTTTTCCCAGATAGGAAGCCGTACGGCTTCCCCTGTTGTTGGTGAGCAAGCGGGAAAGTTCCAGAATATTATCCGGCAGTGTGCGCCGGAACTGTCCGGGCAACGGGAAAATCCTGTCAACAAGCGGCGGAATGGCGTCAACAAGGGAGCGGGACTCAGCGGATAACGGGGGGAAAAGCGTCATACCATGCATGGTACTGCTAGTCGCGTGAATGTGCAAGGGGCAGAGTCCGTTTTTGCGCGCCGCCTACATTTCTTCAAGCAATTTTCCGCTTTGCCGGTAACTGAAAAAGGCGCTGTTCGAAAAAATTATATGATCAAGAAAATTGATGCCCAAAATTTCAGCGGAGCATTGCAGCCTTTCGGTGATTTCATCGTCTTCTGGTGAAGGGGCAAGCTGCCCTGACGGATGGTTGTGGGCGCAAATCACGGCGCTTGCCCGGTCAAGCAGAGGATCCGCAAACACTTCGCGGGGGTGTACGATGGTCTTGTTTACAAGTCCTATGGTAACGATGCGCACCGCGAGCGCCTCGTGCGCTCCATTCAAGGAAACGCAGATGAATCGCTCCTGACACCTATCCGCATGGTGCTGTATCAGGTTGAAAATATCTTGAGGATGGCGTATTCGCGTTCCAGAGACTCCCCAACGCCGCCTTCCAAATTCCAGCATGGCAACCACGGAACACGATTTGCTCGCGCCAAGTCCGGTTAGCTCGGCGAGCTCTTCCACACTGGGTATGCCCTTTTCCTTGTCCAACCGTTCCAGCAGTTCAGACGCAAGGACGCTCACGTTTTTTCCCTTTATCCCCGCGTTAAGCAGAATCGAGAGCAATTCCTTGTCCGAAAGAGAAGCAGGTCCATGTTCCATGAGTTTTTCTCTTGGACGGTATTCAACCGGAAGCGAAAGCGGTCCTGGAATTTTTCCATTTGAATCACAGACTTTGCCATTCCAGTCTATATTCATATAATTGTAGTCGTTCACATATTATAGAGGGAAACGCCGTGTGGTTTGCTTGATGTTTTTTCTCTATTTTCCTTTTGCCCCTCGCATTGTATCATCGAAAGTCTAACCGAAAAAGGGGCGTGTATCATTGAAAAAATCCAACCCAAAATACGGGTAGTGGGCGAGAAGTGTTGACGGCAGGTAAAAGCCGTGATACTATAGGTGGCAAAAGAAAAGTATGGGAGGGGATTATCATGGTATTAGCGCCTATAAAATGTCCGCATTGCGGAAGCGGGAAGGTAAAGAAAAACGGAACAGCCAAGAATGGAAAACAACGCTTTTTGTGTCGCAATGAAAAGCGCCGGCATAAGACCCTTGTTGAGCGTTATACATACAACGCATACGATCCGAATATCTGTTCACGCATATTTTTTTCGATAGTCAACGGGAGCGGAACGCGGGCGACAGCCGGGACCCTCGGGACAGCCAAAGACACTGGACTTTACCCCTTTGGGTAGACAGTATTAAGCGGCTTCACCTGAGTTAAACCCATCAGGGGCGGCATAGTCAAGGGCCGAATGCGGACGCGCCCGGTTGTAATACGCCTCAATG
>JAIRLZ010000012.1 GCA_031259035.1 Treponema sp.
GCGCCGCACACTGTGTTTGCGCGCTTGCCGCGTGGAGGCTCATTGAAGCGGTTCATATTCCATGCTTACGAGTCCGAAGCGCAATTTTTGGAAAACGATCCGCTCTGCGGCCTCTTCAAGTCTGTCCCGGTGGACGCCGCCTGTTTTAAGCGCATCGAGTATGGCTTTATGGGTGGAAGCAAGAACGGGGGGCCACGCCATCACCATGTCAATGCCCGCGTTGAGCGCGGTTATCGCCGCAGTTTCCGCTTTTATGCCGGAAGCCGCGACCGCTCCCATGGAAAAGTCATCGGCTGCGGCTATACCGGTAAAACCGAGTTCTCCGCGCAGCCATCCGTCTACGATGAGCGGGGAAAGGCTCGCCGGACGCTCCGCGTCCCGCGCCCGTGCGACAACATGCGACACCATGACAGCAGCCGGCTGAACCGCCGGCTGCCCAGCGCGGATAAGCCCTGCAAAGGGTTTGATCATGTAGTCAAGAGTCGCTCTATCGGCGGCAAGCGTCGGCAGCGCCTCGTGCGGATCCGCATCCGCGTTTCCCGGAAAATGTTTTACCACGCAGGCGACGCCTGAACGTTCCATGCCGCGGATAAAGGCGGCGCACGCGGCTTCCACAAAAACCGGATCCGGTCCGTAAGAACGAGTGTCGAGAAACCGGGCGTTTTCTTTGGTGAGAATTTCCGCCACCGGCGCGAAATTCATGGTGACGCCCACATCATGTATCTCAGTTCCCGATACAAAGGCGTGGCGCTCAATTTCTTCCAACGTCCGCGCCCGATCCACGGCAAGCGTCCGGTACCAATACGATTCTGCTGAAGGCAGCCGCCGTACCCCGCCGCTGAAACGATGAACGCGCCCACCCTCATGATCCACGGCAAGAAACGGAGCCACACTCTTTTCAGCAACCGCGTCCGCGCATTCTTTCAAAAAGGAGCGCGTCGTCCCCTTATCCGCCGTGAGGTTGTAAGAGAACAACATTATCGCGCCCGGCGGGCTATTTTGCAACAGCCGTTTCATTCCCGCGCTTAAATGCATGTTCCCGTCAAGTCCCGCGATGATCACCTGAGCCGCAAGCGCGGCGTCATCCATAGCTGAAACAATCGCGTGCGCCCGCTTACGGTACGCGGACATCTCTTCCAGTTGCGCGTCCGCGCCGGCTTCCGCATATTCCTGTTCGGTTTTCGCTTCGGCTTTCATAGCGGCGCTGTTTTCATCGGCAACCGGCGCGCGCTCATCTAGCGAAAGCGCCTGTGAAGCCGCGGTCTCCGTCTTTACGCAACCGGAAAGAATCAAGGCGGACGCTAACAGGCACACAAACTTCAATCTCCGCCCCGTAAATTCCTCGCTATTTCCTTCCACACCAGCTTGTCTTTTTCTGGCAGCCGCGCAAATTCGGCGCCTCTCCCATACGCGGACAGTTCGATGAATTGGCTCGTTCTCCGCATAAGCTCTTCAAACTTGTTTTCATGGAATGTGACAATCCATTTGGGAATAAATTTGGAGATTTCAAGCAGTTTTGTATAATGAGGGGCGCAGAGGCCTTCTGAAGCGGTGAAAAACTCTCGCGCCGCGTTTCCATTCTCTCCGCCGTCCGTCTGAATTAGAAAGGTGAGGTACTCTTTTTCAATGCGTTCACGTTCAACGCATACCGGACATGTTCCCTTGGGTTTCCGCGACTGTCGCTTGTTAAAAGCGGCGATTCGGTCTTCGAGGATGTCGCGGCTTAGGATCGCAACCGCCAGCCCGTCGCGGAACGAGTCGAGTTTTTGCGAATGAAAGGAACAAAATCCGCCCGCCTCCCGAAATTCTTTCCTGAACACCCTGTCGGAAACATGCTCAAAGAGCATACCGTCAATGTAGCGTTCCGCCCTTTCACTGATTATAGTACACAGCGGGCAACCCGGTTTCGCGCAGGCTTTTTCCAGCTCAATGAAGTTGATATGTTTGTCCACCATACAAACCTTCTCAGTATCTGTGCAAAAACAACATGACCATCTGGTCATGTTGTTTTTGCATAGTTCCTAATCCCACACGTCCACAGCGCCGTCCGCCCGCGCGACAAATACATGGGGACCCTTTCTGGTGAAAAAGCCATTCTCAATAACACCCGGTATGTGGTTTATCTGCTCCTCCAAAAGCGCGGGGTAAATGCGTCCATGCGCGTTTTTAAAGGTGATATCCACAAGAAAGTTGCCGTTATCCGTGACAACCGGACCCGCTTTCCGCGCCGCCTCGCGCAGAATGCATTCCGCGCCCAGTTTGGCAAGTTCCGCGCACACAAACACCCGCGCTTTGGGAAGAATTTCAATCGCCACCGGAAAGGTTACGCCCAGCATATCAACGACCTTTGTCTCGTCAAGCGCAATGGCATAAGCTTTCGAGGAGTACGCCGCGATCTTTTCAAGAAGCAGGGCGCCTCCTCCTCCTTTCACGCAGAAATGATCACGGTCGATCTGATCCGCGCCGTCAATAGTGAGATCGAGACCGCCGTTTATTTCGGAAGAACTCAACGAATACAGGGGAATGCGCCATTTTTCACATTCAAGCTCGGTCTGGAAACTCGTGGCTATAGCCTTGATGTCTTTCAACGCGCCTTGTTTCATCAAGCCGCCTATATACCGCACCGCCGTCATCGCGGTGGAACCGGAGCCGAGACCCAGCTTCATGCCGCTCCGTACAAGAGCGTCAACGGCGGCTTTTCCCGCGTTTTCCTTCATGGTTTCTTGATCCATACGAACCTCCTATAATTCGATCTTGGACATTAAATCCGCTGGAAATTCCTTGCCCATAAAAAATTTGTACTGGGCTTGCGCCTGCCTGACAAACATATCATACCCGTTCAAGATGCGGCAGCCCGCGCGGGAAGCCCGTCTGAGCAACGCCGTTTCCGCCGGCTTGTAGATCACATCCATAACAACCTCTTTCCCTGAAAATTTATAGAGATCAAGCGGATCCGCGCTAATGTCAGGCTCCATACCCACCGAGGTTGTCTGGATGATAATGTCGTTATATTTGTCGATGAGCGCAATGCCGGCGGTGTCAAGCCCACCCCATCGAAAGCCGAACGATTCGGCTAAATCACGCGCCCGTAAAGGCGTCCTGTTCAGGACAAGCGCCTTGCCTTTTAAATGAAAAATTTCCGCCGCAATGGCGCGCGCCACGCCTCCCGCTCCGATGATGCTGATTTTCTTGCCGCTAAAATTCTTTTTCCCGATAAAATGCAACAGGGAATCCGAAAAACCCTGCATATCGGTGTTGAATCCCTTCCAACTGCCGTCTTCATTGCGCACAATAGTGTTGCATGCGCCGACTGAGCGTACGGCCGGAGACTTTTCCGCCAAAAAAGAGACTATCGCCTCTTTATGGGGAATAGTCACCGATGCGCCTGAAAGTTCCAGATCGCGCGCAAAACGTATGAACGACACTGCGGAAACCGAGGGAAAAGCCATGTACACCGCGTTGGTTTTTTCAAGATTGAAAACGGCGTTAAAAAAAGCCGGGCTAAACGTCGCCTTGAGCGGGTACCCCGTAATGCCGAAGACGCGGGTTTGGTCGTTAATGGTTCTGAAACGGTAAAAGTCTGTCAGCGTTACGGGATCGATCTGTCCGGGCGCGGCTTTCGGCATACCGTATTCGCCTTTTACGGAAGTATACGTTATCTGGGAGCCGAATTTGTCCGCCAAGATGCGGGAGCACAGTCCAAAATCGCCCATACAGATGAGTGTTTTTTCTATATCTGTTGTTTCCTGTGCGGCTCTCATAACCGCGTGAACCTCTTCCAGCGAATGGGGCGTTACCGCAAGTTTGACGATTTCATCTCCAACGCGCCGCATACGCTGAATTTTACCCGTAAGATCGACGTCCGAACCGTTTATGTTGTGGTACGAGCGGATGATCCGCGTCCCAAAGGTGCGGGCGGCTTCCTCAATTCCCGGTATGTCCAGATCCTCTTCAAGATCAATATAGGCGAAATTATGCCTGCGATCCGCCTCGGCAAAAGCCAAGCCTCTTGAAAGCAAGCTGATCCTTGCCCATTCGCCTTCAGAAAACATACCGCCGTCTATGTCGCGGCGTATGGTTAAAATGGAGGGCAATCCGGCCATTTCGGGGAACTTCCTGATAAAGAACCGCTCGTCCGGCGTAAGGCAATCCACCCGCAGTTCCACCATGTCGATGTAGCGCCGGTATTTCTTCAGTATCTGCAAATCCCGTTCCAGCGTTTTGCCGGTCAAGCAAAGACAAATTTTCGCCATCACACGCTCACATATCCGAACGGTAAATAAAAATAGCCCGCGCCTTTCCCGCGGCGTCAAAGTTGACTCTCATCATCATTTCCCATGATCCGGAAGGCAGCTTGAAAAGCAGTCCGTCATCAAAATCGTATGTTTCCCCCCCTAGAATTTCTTTTATATGCGTACGCGCGTCTCCCATTCTTACACCGTGCGCCGCCTGTACGCCGACCTGCCACACATGATCCTCGAATATATAACAGTCAATGGCGGGATACACAAAGACCACATCGTCCTGCCACGGCGCTTGTCCCCGAACGGCGTATACCCTCTGCGGGAGTCCGAATTTAGCGCAAAGCTCTTCCAGCGTCAGTCCAACCAGATCCACAGGATTATCCATGTAGACAGGCGCCGGCTCCTGCGCATGTACCATAAAAATGGCAAAAAACAGATGCAATGCCGCTAGTGTACAGTGATTTTTCATTTTTATATAATAGACGAGGATAGGGTTTATATCAAGTGGGAGCGCCATATATTTTTTTGCAATTCTAGGCTGTTCCAAAACTAACCCGAACCGTAGGTTCGCAACCGTAGGTTCGCGTTTTGGAACAGGCCCATTCTATAACGTAATTTGAAATATCAAGCGTTGATTCGCAGTGGGGTCTCATACCCCGCCCCTTAGGGCGGAGAGGTTCATTTTTTTTGCGGATTGGGCAG
>JAIRLZ010000035.1 GCA_031259035.1 Treponema sp.
CCCCCCCCCGACGGCAACGGGTGGCAAAAGAAGACACTGAACTGTACGATCTCTTGATGACGCGCAACAAAGACGTGGCCGAATGTTGCGAACACATCCGTTTCTGGCTGCAAGACAAGCATAGCATCTCTCTCCGCAAAAACGACATCTCGTTTCTGGCAATGCACATCACAAAAATACTGGAAGGGATAGAGAAGAAATGACATCACGAAAACTCATTTTTTTGGACATTGACGGCACGCTTACGCCGTATATTAATCATGTGCCGGCGTCCGCGCTCGCCGCCTGCCGCGCCGCCCGAAACAACGGGCATCTTTTGTATATAGCGACCGGGCGTTCCCGGTCGCATATACACGAGTCGATCATAGCGGTTGGGTTTGACGGGATCATCTGTTCGGGCGGCGCTTACATTGAGATTGAAGGACAGGCGGTTTTCAGCGCGTTCATGCCGCAGGCGCAGCTTGAGCGGTTGATTGCGTATTTTAACGGGCGCAACGCGAGTTATAGCCTGGAACTGCCGGAAAAAGTCATCGCCAGCCCGCAATTTTATTCGTTTGCGCCCCGCGCCCTGCTCCGCATGTTGCGCAATAGCTACGCGCCGCTGGGAGAAACGTTTGACAAGGAGCGGGTATGCAAACTGGTGTTCATGGAATCAAAAGATGTCCGCTTTGAAGACGTTCAAAACGAATTCGGCGCGGACTGCGAGCTTTTCAGGAATTCAATTCCCATACCGGGCATGTCCGGCGGCGAAATCAGCGCGAAGGGCGTGCATAAAGGCTCGGCGGCGGCGTGGGTGGCGCGGTATCACGGAATGGACAGAGCGGACGCCATCGCGTTTGGCGACAGCGACAATGACCGCGCCATGCTGGAGTACGCCGGCGTGGGCGTGGCGATGGAGAATGGCGACGAGGCGCTCAAGCGGATGGCGGATGATGTGGCGGGGCATGTCCGCCGGGGCGGCTTGGCGAAGGCTTTCAAAAAATACGGACTGGTGTAACCGGGACGGAAAAATATTTTTTACAAGGAGCATGGCATGGCAAAAGATTTTGCTAAAACGGCACAGGAAGTGCTGACCAGGATTGGCGGCACAGGGAACATCAGAAGCGTCGTTCATTGCGCGACGAGGCTTCGATTTACGCTGGTTGACAACGCAAAAGCGAACGACGAGGCGATAAAAAGTACGTCCGGCGTGGTGAGCGTGGTAAAAGCCGGAGGCTTATACCAGGTGGTCATTGGGAACGATGTACACGAAGTGTACGAGGAGCTTGAAAAACTGGGCGTACAGACTGGAGGCGCGGCGGCTGTGGACGACGGCGGCGGCAGGCAGAACATAGGGAACATGCTTGTCGGAACGATCTCCGGCGTATTCGGGCCGATTCTGGCGGCGTTGATGGGCATCGGCATGATCAAAGGGACGATTGCGATCTTGACCCAGATTTTCCCCGCGTGGGCCGCGTCCGGAGACATGTCCTACACGGTGCTGTACGCGGCGGGAGACGCGCTCATGTACTTCCTGCCCATTCTGGTCGCCTATACCGCCGCGCAAAAGTTCAAACTCGACCCGATTCTCGGCATGGTGATTGGCGCGGCGCTGGTGTACCCGGACATTGTGGGGCAGTATCCCTTTGGCCCGTGGGGCGTGCACAAGTTCCTGGGTCTCGACATCCTCGTGATGGTGCGCTATAGCGGCACCATTCTTCCGTCGATCATTGCGGTCTACTGCGCAAGCAAGCTGTACCGGTATTTCCGCAAGTCCCTCCCCTCGTCGATAAAAAACTTTTTGGCGCCCTATTTCACGCTGCTTATCATGGTTCCGGCGACCTTCCTTGTCGTAGGCCCGATCTTCGGCATCGTCGGCTTGGGCATCCAGATAGGAATACAGAGCATTTCCAATATCCAGTGGGTTGGGCCGGTTGTTTTGGGCGTAGTCCTCGGCTTCTTCTGGCAAGTGCTCGTGATTTTCGGACTCCATTGGGCGGTCGTGCCTATCGCCATCGCCGAGTACGGGGTGATAAACCCCATTTGGGGCGCCCGGGTGTCGGTGCTTTTTGGAGCGGTTGGCGCGGCTCCCTTCGCCATGACCGGCGCGGTTTTTGGCATAGCGCTCAAAATTAAGAACGCGGAACGGCGGTCCGCAGCCATTGCCGCAGGTATTGGAGGAATCTTCGGCATCACCGAACCGATTATTTACGGCTTCACCCTGCCCAAGAAAATACCGTTCTTCCAAGCCTGCACCGTTGCGGCTATCGCCAGCGGACTTGCGGAATTCGCGGCGAACTTTATCTCCGACGGCCACGGCTTCGCGGCCCAGGCGGGCGCGATGGGCGTGTTCGCGTTCCCCAGTTTCTTCATTTCCGGTTTTCCAGGCAGCATGGCGAACTTCCTGATCGGGGTGACGTCCATCGTCGCGGCGACCCTGGGAACGATGTTCCTTGTCGCGGCCACCTACAAGCCGGATGCGGCGGAGCTCAAGATAGATGAAGCGGTCGTCATTGACACGTCGAAAGTCAATGTCGCGGCGGCGAAAAAGGTCTTCGCGCCGGTAAAGGGCCGCGTGATGCCGATCACACAATCCGCGGATCCCGCTCATCAGGAAGAAGCGTTGGGCAAGGGCGTGTGCTTCATGCCGCTGGGCGGAAAGATCTACGCCCCCTTTGACGGCACGGTGGAAATGGTGTTTGACACGAAGCACGCCGTCAATATAAAGAGCGAGGACGGCGTTGAAGTTCTGATTCATTGCGGCATTGACACGGTGAAACTGGGCGGCAAGGGCTTCACCACCCATGTCCAGGAAGGCGTGAAAGTCAAAGCCGGGCAACTCATTCTTGAGTACAACAAAGACGTCATAGCCCGCGCAGGGTTCAACCTTGAGACGCAGCTTGTCATCACCAACACGGGCAATTACAAGGCGATAACCCAGGCGAAGTCCGGGGATTGCCTTGTGGGTGACATTGTCCTGTACGTGGAATGACGGAAAGGTGCAAAGGATTTTATAAAGCACGGCCTGGGCTAACCGGGCCGGAAAAATATATTCATAGGAGAAAATCATGGCAAAGGATTTTGGAAAGACAGCGCAAGGGGTACTGGACGGCGTAGGCGGCAAGGCGAACATCAGGAGCCTTGTCCACTGCGCGACCCGGCTCCGCTTT
>JAIRLZ010000141.1 GCA_031259035.1 Treponema sp.
AGACGAAACGCTGGAAAAAGAGGAGTAATATCCAAAACAACCGTTCCGCAAACTGGTGACGCTATGCGGCAATTTATAAAGAGAGCCTTGCAAAAATTAAATAAACTGAGATCAGAGCAGGTGGGAGCCTTGCTTGTCTCAGCCGCCGGCGAAATCGACAGGCTGGAGACTGTGCTTGATTCGCTGAGGGAAGGCGTTCTGGTGTGCGACGGAGATCATTGCCTCATCATGGCGAACCGGTGCGCCAAACGCTATCTGCCCATATCCGGGGAGGATGAAAAAAGCGAGAAAAACAAGCCGCCCGTCTGGAGCATGATCCGCGACGAAAAAGTGCCGCCGTTTCTCAAACATGTTCTTGAGAGCGGAGACAAGGCGTTAGACAGGGAATTCTATGTTGAACATACGAATCAACTGCGTCTTTTGAGTCTGAGCGTGTTGCCGCTCGTGCAGGACGGACACGTTTCCGGTTCGCTCATCCACATAGAAGATATTACTGAAAAGCGGCGGCGGGAAGCCCGGATGCGGCGCATGGAGAGCCTCGCAAGCCTTACCAACATGGCGGCGGTCGTCGCCCATGAGATTAAGAACCCGCTCGGTTCCCTTTCCATTCACGTACAGCTTATCCAAAAAGTCTTAAACGCGCATAAGGAGCGGTTCCCCGAACACGCGGCGCTGTACGACGCCTGTGAAAATTACCTTGGGATTATAAACGAAGAAATCGACCGGCTCAACCATATTGTGGTGGACTTTCTCTTTGCGGTGCGCCCCATGGACATGGAGCCGGTGGAAGGGGACGTCAACGCCTTTTTGAAGGAGATGTTGGATTTTGTCTCCTTTGAGTTGGAAGAAAACAATATTGAATGGAATGTTGATTTTCAGGAAAATTTGCCGTCGGCGCTTTTTGACGAGCGGTACATGAAACAGGCCTTGCTCAATCTGATAAAGAACGCCATCGCCGCCATGCCGGAAGGCGGCGTACTTTCCATAAAAACCGCGGCGAAAGACTCGGAGGCCATTATCACGGTTGAGGATACAGGAGAAGGCATTTCCGAAGAAAATTTACCCAAAATTTTTGAGCCGTATTTTACCACCAAAGCCTCCGGTTCAGGGCTGGGGCTGACGCTGGTGTATAAAATTATCCACGAGCACAAAGGTGAAATCACGGTGAAATCAAAACAGGGAAAAGGCGCCAGCTTCATCATCAGCCTGCCCATAGTGCAGAAAGACATGCGAAGCCTGCCGGAGCCCCGGAAAGAGGGCGGCGAACCCATCGTAGAGTGGAAGGGAGTGTAAAACCATGAAATTCAGGCTTCTGGCGGCTGACGACGAAAAAAACATCCGCGAAGGTCTTGCGGCTTCACTTGAAATGGACGGCTACGATGTGGTTGCCGCGGCGTCCGGAGACGAGGCGCTCAAACGCTTTCAAAAGGGCGACATAGACCTCGTTATCACGGATCTGCGTATGCCCGGTTTGAGCGGCGAAGAACTGCTGAAAAAGATTTTGGCGGAAAGCCCCGGAACGCCGGTCATTGTACTCACCGGACACGGCGCCATTGAGAACGCGGTCGCCGCAATGCGGAATGGCGCCTATGATTTTCTCACCAAACCGCCAAATTTGGATCATCTTTCCCACTTGGTCAAGCGGGCGCTGAAAAATCACGAAGATGAAATTGAGTACCGCCGCTGGAAAGAAAAATCCGAGCGCGACAAACAGTTCAAAACCATCATCGGCACGAGCGCGGCTATGCGCAAAGTGTTTGACACCATAAGCCGGGTCGCCCCGTCAAAGGCGTCCGTGCTTATCACAGGCGAATCCGGCGTGGGCAAGGAATTGGTCGCAAACGCCATACACGAGCTTTCCTCGCGCAAAGACAAGCCCTGCATAAAGGTGCATTGCGCCGCTTTCACGGAAACCTTGCTTGAGAGCGAGCTTTTCGGGCATGAAAAGGGGGCTTTCACCGGAGCGGTGGGACGGCGGCGCGGCATTTTTGAACGCGCCAACGAAGGCACGCTCTTCCTTGACGAAATCGGCGAGATAAACCAAAACATCCAAATAAAACTGCTGCGGGTGTTGCAGGAGCGGAAATTCGAGCGTGTAGGTGGAGACGAGACCATAGAAACCGACGTTCGCGTTGTCGCCGCCACGAACCGCGATCTCAAAGCGGAAATTGAGAAGGGAACGTTTCGGGAAGACCTGTATTTCCGGCTCAACGTGGTGAACATTGAAGTGCCGCCGCTCCGCGAGCGCAAAGACGACCTGCCGCTGCTTATCTCGGCGTTTTTGAAAAAATTCGCGGCGGACAACGCAAAATTCATTGAAGGCATTGACGAGCGCGCCCGTTCCATCCTCTTCACCTATGATTGGACAGGCAACGTACGGGAATTGCAGAACTGCATAGAGAGCGCGGTCGTCATGGCGCGGGGAAAACTCATAACCGTAGACGACTTGCCGCCCACCTTGCGTTCATTGCAGGGCAAAAATGACGAGGGCTGGATACATATTCCGCTCGGCTCAACGCTTGAAGAAGCCGAGAAGCTCGTGATTCGGGACACCCTTGCGGCTCATCAAGGGAACAAGAGCAAAACCGCCGAAGTTCTTGGCATCGGCAGAAAGACCCTGCACCGGAAACTGGACGGCTGGAGTGAAAAATAGCCGCCAGATGGCGTCACTGGATAAATCTCAAATAATAGGAGCCTGTTCCAAAACGCAAACTGCGTTTGCGAACACGAGTTCGGGTTAGTTTTGGAACAGGCTTTTGGAGAAAATTGCCAATTCTTTATGGGTTTAGCATTTGTGGCTTATCCAATTTTCTCCAGGGGGTAAGAAGCTGTTCCAAAACTGACGCCATAAGGCGCGTTTTGGAACAGCCTATCTTTTCTAACCCCGATTTCACCGGTACGCCCCTTGCCTAATTTTTTCATTTTTCGCTATACTAACGTTTATGGACAGACTTATCATTAAAGGCGCC
The DNA here is from genome assembly GCA_031259035.1 of Treponema sp. Lineage (GTDB taxonomy): Bacteria > Spirochaetota > Spirochaetia > Treponematales > Breznakiellaceae > JAIRKH01. Next base: position 2,970 of record JAIRLZ010000141.1, read on the forward strand.
CGCGAGCATAATCTCAAAAACATAGACTTGGACTTGCCCCGCGACAAACTCATCGTTATATCAGGGCTTTCAGGTTCAGGCAAAAGTTCTCTGGCTTTTGACACGATTTTTGCGGAAGGGCAGCGGCGGTACATGGACAGCCTCGCCGCGTATGCGAGGCAATTTCTTGGGACTATGGACAAGCCCGATCTCGACTACATCGAAGGGTTGTCGCCGGCAATCGCCATTGAGCAAAAGACCACGCACCGCAACCCCCGCTCCATAGTGGGAACCGTCACGGAAATATACGACTATTACCGCCTGCTCTACGCCCGCATTGGGATTCCCCATTGCCCAAAGTGCGGCAGGGAAATAAAAGAGCAATCGGTTGATCAGATCGTGGATTCGATACTTGCTATGGAAGCGGGAACAAAAGTGCAGATACTTTCGCCGGTGGTGCGGGGGAAAAAAGGCGAACACCAGAAAATCATTGAGGATGCGAAAAAAGCCGGTTTCGCCCGCGCCCGCATTGACGGACTGCTTGTCAATTTTGAAGACGCCGCCGCCATAAAACTCGCCAAGCAGAAAAAGCATACGATTGAGATAATCGCCGACAGGCTCGTCATTGGCCCCGCTGTGCGTCCCCGTCTGGCGGAATCCGTTGAATCCGCGCTGCAAATCGCGGACGGCATCATCTTGGTATTGAAAAACGACGGCAAAAGCGAGACCGAGCATTTTTTCAGTCAAAAAAACGCCTGCCCGGACTGCGGCGTTTCGATCCCTGAATTGCAGCCCCGTCTTTTTTCCTTTAACAGTCCGTTCGGCGCCTGTCCCGCCTGCGGCGGCCTCGGCGAGAAACTGGAGTTTGATCCGGAACTGGTTATGCCCGACCATTCCCGTTCCTTTAATGAAGGCGCCATCATCCCGTACAGTCCGGATTCGGCGTGGAATCAGAGCCGGTTTCAAGGCCTTGCGAACCACTTCAAATTCACCCTCGACACCCCGCTTAAAAAACTGTCGAAGGACGCGCTTGACGCCATCATCTACGGCACCGATGAAAAACTGGACATTCAGTACGAAAACCGTGACAAAACCGGGTATTTTGAATACAAATCCGCGTTTCCGGGCATCCTCCAAGACCTGAAACGGCGGTACATGGAAAGCAATTCCGATGGCGTCAAGGAATGGCTTGAACATTTTATGAGCCAGAAATTCTGCGAGGGGTGCAAGGGCAAGCGGCTGAAACCTGAAGTGTTAGCCGTTACCATAGGCGGAAAAAACATCTGGGAACTCACGAGCTTTTCCGTCGCGGATTCCATCGCCTTTTTTGAACATCATCAATTCACCAAGACCGAAAAAGAAATAGCGACGCAAATTTTGAAAGAGATACACGCGCGGCTTAGGTTTATGAAAAACGTAGGGCTTGACTACATTTCGCTTGAGCGTCAAGCCGCGACCCTTTCCGGCGGCGAAGCCCAGCGCATACGGCTTGCGACCCAAATCGGGTCAAGTCTGATGGGCGTGCTGTATATTTTGGATGAGCCGAGCATCGGCCTGCACCAGCGGGACAACCAGCGGCACATCGACACCTTGCTGTATCTGCGCGATCTCGGCAACACCCTCATCGTGGTGGAACACGACGAGCAGACTCTGCGCACCGCGGACTACCTCGTTGATTTGGGGCCAGGCGCCGGGGTTCACGGCGGATATGTCGTCGCTCAGGGGACTCCCGAAGATGTGATGAAGGTGAAGGAGAGTCTGACCGGGCAGTACCTCGCCGGCGCTTTGACCATGAAGATACCGGAAACGCGGCGCAACGGCAACGGTCTTTGTATCGAACTGAAAAAAGTGACTGAACACAACTTGAAGGGCATTAACATAACCATTCCGCTTGGCGTATTCACCTGCATTACCGGCGTTTCCGGCTCCGGCAAGTCCACCCTGCTGCAGGATGTGCTTGTTCCCGCCTTGTCGAACAAAATTTACCGTTCTCTGCGGACCGAAGGGGCTTATAAAAAAATTAGCGGCGCTGAAAACATCGACAAGGTGATAAACATAGACCAAAGCCCCATAGGGCGTACGCCGCGCTCCAATCCGGCGACCTATGTGGAAGTGTTCACCGGTATCCGCGACCTGTTCGCAAGCCTGCCGGATGCGAAGACTCGCGGTTACAAAGCGGGCAGGTTCAGCTTCAACGTGAAAGGCGGCAGATGCGAACATTGTCAGGGCGACGGCACCATCAAGATCGAGATGAATTTCCTCTCCGACGTCTACATCACCTGCGACGTGTGTCAGGGCAAACGCTTCAATAAGGAAACGCTTGAAATCCGCTTCAAAGGCAAGAACATATCGGATGTGCTTGACATGACCTTTGAGGAAGCCGCCGCTTTCTTCGCGACCATTCCCCTCATCGCCCGCAAAATGGAGACGCTGTTGTCCGTGGGCTTGGGCTATGTGAAACTAGGGCAGTCCGCGCTCACCCTGTCCGGCGGCGAAGCCCAGCGCGTCAAGCTGTCGCTTGAACTTTCCAAGCGGTCGACCGGAAAAACGCTCTACGTCCTGGACGAGCCGACCACCGGACTGCACTTTGCGGACGTGAAGCAGCTTATGGAAGTGATACAGCGGCTGGTGAATCAGGGCAACTCCGTTGTGATGATCGAACACAACCTTGACGTGCTTCTGCAAGCCGATTATATCATAGACCTTGGTCCTGAAGGCGGGGACAAGGGCGGCAATCTCATCGTCGCCGGAACGCCGGAAAAGGTGGCGCGGTGCGAGCGGTCGTATACCGGCGCGTACATCAAAGAGGCGCTGAAACGCGCCTGACGCTTCTATCCATAGCTGAACCTCTCTGTTCCGAAGGCTAAACGTGATCCACAATAGCGCTTTACCCCGGCGTGTACATGGCGCGCGGCGGTCATTTGGCGAACTACAAAAGCCTGTTCCAAAACTAACCCGAACCGCGGGTTCGCAAATGTAGTTCGCGTTTTGGAACAGGCTCATGCCTCTATATTTTTTTTACGCTGCCGCGGATCATCAGCTTCCCGGAAACCAGTATCTTCTCAGGCTGCCCGTCCGTCATGCCGTCTATCCGCTCGGAAAGCTTTTCCAGGGCTCGCTCCCCAATCTGGTGGGTAGAAACCCTGACGGAGCTCAACGGAGGCTCGGTAACGCTGCTCGACGGCAGATCGTCAAAGCCAATGACGCTCACATCGCCGGGGATGGCAAGTCCCTCCTCCCGCAACGCCTTCATGCAGCCGTAGGCGATAATGTCATTCATGCAGAAGAAGGCGCTGGGGAAGGAAGCGCCCCTGGCCCGGACATTGGCATTCGCCAGAAAACGAGACATGTCCGCCGCCGCCTGTTCGTAGGCCGGGTCCACCGCGATGATAAAATTCTCCTGTACCGGCAGGGAAAAATATTCCATGACTTCATGGAAACCCTTCTCCCTTTCCCTGAAATTCCGGGTCTCATAACTGGACTTCACCAGCCCTATGCTCCGGTGACCCATCCGGTACAGGCACTCAATGGAACGGAACACCCCGTCCTCGTTGTCCATGTCGATACAGTCAAAAGCCGCCAGGGGAAAATAGGTGTCTATAAACACCGTGGGCCGGGAAAGGGCGGTGAAAAAGCTCATCTCATGGGCGGAAAGTTCCGTCCCTAAGACGATGAGGCCGTCGGCCCTTTTGCCCTCCCCACCGTCCAATTCCGCCTTCACTATCTCCTCCACCGGGGTACGGTTGAAAAAGGAGACCTCCAGCTTGTAGTTATGCCGCTTGGCCCCCCGTTCGATACCCTCAAGGTATTCGGTAATAAAGGCATTGTGCCGCTCGTTTACGATATGCCCGTGCTTGGCGATCTTCAGGAGCTTGATGCTGGCGCCCTTCCCCTCCTGCCGGGAAACGGAACGGTAGCCCATGCTCTTGGCGATGGCCAGTATCCGCTTCCGCACTTCCCTGGAGACCCCCGCCTTGTTGTTCAAAACCAAGGAAACGGCGGAAGGGGAGACATCCGCCGCCTTAGCAATGTCGATGATCCGGGCCGGCATGACTGATAGTATACAAGGGATACAGAATTTGTCAATAAAATGATCATTGAATTTTAGTAGAATTTAGTGAATTTGTTATGAAATCGTATTTTCTTCTAAAAATTTTGAAAAAACTGAAAAAATTTGCTTGACAGTATGCTAAAACTATTATAAAATTTATTATTAAGATATGTCATTATTTTGGTAAATTTTTCTAAAAGGCTTTTCCTATGGAGAGTCAAAAAATCACTTTGGGGCTGGAGGTTGATATGAAAAAGCGTAATCTCATGTTTTTGCTCGTGTGGGGGATTCTATTTTTACTTTCAGGGTGTTCTAACACGTTAAATCAATTATCCCCGGACCTGGACGATTTGGCGCAGGTACAGTCAAATTTAGCCCGGTTTGCATTCAATGGCATCTCAGATGATATCACCTTAGAGATAACTTTTCCCAATTATAATAAAACAATCGCGGAGTTTAGGGATTTTTACGTCATCGGCAACATTACAGGTGAAATTCCCAATGGCGCAATCTTTAGCGTTTCACTTTACCGGAATTCTGATAGCGCTAGGGTGCGTCATGTATTTACCGGTGAAAAGGCGAATAAAGCCGGGCTTTATGTCGATTACCCGCTTTTGACCTATACAGGAATAAACGATCCGGCATTATTGTACGATTCCATGATGCCCGATTTAGTCTATGATCCGTCAGATGCAAATACCTTTCAAGATCAGTGGCGGAAATGTTATTTTGATGATTACAATTTTACCACTGTATTTCATGGCGGTGAGTATACGATTGATGTTAATCCCTATGATGAGAACGATAATCTCTATACGCCGCTTGCTTCCGGTGAGTATACTATCGTCGCGTCCTTGGATATGGATACTGGCGAAAATCTTGGGATCGCGTCAATGATTGTCACCATCGGAGTAAACACTGACAAAGCCATGACACGATTTACTCCATCTGATCATGGTTTAAAAGCTATAACCGACGCATTGTCAAAAGATTATGCTGTATATATTGATCCTTTCCCCGGGCTTTTTAATTACGAAATTGGATTGGTAAACTTTCCGGTTGGCCTGGATCTGCGTATCAATAGGAAGTGGCGTTATATGGATATACTAGAATATAGAGAAGGAAAAGTTTATTTCTATATATATAATGTTACGCCGTCCAGTACTACTTGGAGTGTAGAGACGGGAACAATTATGGAAACACAGGATATTGAAGACCAGAATCGTTTGGAATGTATCTATTATGATATTGGAGATTTGCAAGTTGGTTTAACTGAAAGCGAATTCGTGGTTTTTGCCGCAACTGACAACTTACAATTAACAAGGGCCGATTTCCCGTCCGGTACAACAGCGGATAATTACCTTGTTATGAGCGATCTGGATGATATGCAGAGCGATTTTGATTATACGGATGGTATTTCTGGACGTCAAGGCGAGATAGTATCGTTTTACGGGGCAGTGAAGCCAATACAGAACACCGTGAATGAGATTTATTTTGACGAAGATAATTCCGTTTTCCAGATTGAGAATAAAATTGCCGCTGTCCAGTATAATATTACGGGAACCGGCGTTAGTTACTCTGTAACCAAGGATGTCGGCCTGACGCGGCTTTTTGATGATGGAACCGAAGGTACATCTCTTCTTGAATTTAAACATGATTTTGAGTTATTAGGCGACTGGGTAGACAAGAGTCTTACCGTTTCATTGTCCGCTTATGATATACTAATCTTTACAAAACATACTACTCGTGATATTATTGAAAAATGAGGGA
>JAIRLZ010000152.1 GCA_031259035.1 Treponema sp.
CGACAACGACTCGGAGTTTATCAATCACTCCCCTCTGTCCTGGCGCGAGTCCCACCGCATCACCTTCACCAGAACCAGACCCTACAAGAAAAATGACAACCGCTTCGTTGAACAAAAAACCTGAAGCGCATCCGCGACCATGCCGGCCGCTCCCGTTTCGACACCCCCGCGGCACATCAAGCTCTCGCCGCCGCCTGCCGTTCCCCCTCTTGAATTATTTCCCGCCCGCCGCCAAACTCATTGACAAGACCCGGGCGGGTTCCAAGGTCCGCAAGGTCTATGACCGGCCCATGCGTCCCTCCCAACGGCTCTTGGCTTCCCCTGACCTCAGTGACGCGGTCAAGGCGGAACTGAAACGGCGGTACGAAAGCTATAACCCGGTCATCCTCCAACAAGAGGCGCACCGGGCGGTTGATGCGCTGATGGAGCGGAACCGCCAGAAGGTCATCATGCGGCGGCAGTCCCTCGCCACTGTTGCCATTGAGAATTTCTAGCCAGGGTTAGATTTTTTATTGTGAGGCGTTACGGCTCTCGCGGCGCCGCATGAAAAATGGCGCCGAAACAGGGAGGTTCATTTCTTCATGCCCACCCAAAAAACTCAAAAGCAAAAAAAGCAAAACCGGATCGGATCCACTGAAATCAAGTCTGCGGCGACTCGCGCAGCCTGTTCCAACGGCTCGCCAAATACGCGGAACCACCGCTTGCGGCAATGGTACGCCCATTGCAAACCATATTCAGGCGCTGAAGCGGGAGCGGCTCTGGCAACATGTTGAGGCGTTTCGGCCACCGGCGCCCATCCAGTTTTTTACGGCGAACACACGCGGTTCCGTCCGGTGTTTTTTGCAAGGTACAAGAAGCTGTCCGCCGCGGCGAGCAGATCCTGCTTGCTTATGCCGGGTTGCGGGATAAGCGAGGCCACGCCGATGCTGATCGTGACGGCTGTCGTTTGTCCGTCTTGCGTAGGAACCACGGTTGATTGGACGCTTAACCGCAATTGTTCGGCAATATCCACTGCGGCTCCAAGATTGGTGGCGGGAAGCAGTATGCCGAATTCTTCGCCCCCGATGCGGGCGGCCATGTCCGCCGGACGCCGTGCCGCCGAGGAGAACACCTTTGCCACTGTCTGCAAAAGCGCATCGCCTTGAAGGTGTCCGTGGCAATCGTTGTACACCTTGAAATGATCGATATCGATCATCATAAAGGAAATGGGAGTTTCTTCCCGATCGGCGCGTTTCCATTCCATATCAAGGCGGTCGTTAAAGTTGCGCCTGTTCGGAAGACCGGTAAGCTCATCAATCAACCCAGCCTTCGCAATATCCTGAATGTACTGAACGATGCGCAGGTGGTTTCTGATTCGCGCTTTTACGATGGCTGTCTTGAATGGTCTGGCAATGTAATCAACCGCGCCAAGCGCAAATCCTTTTTCTTCATCATCAGTATTGGTGCGGCTGGTGATGATGATGATCGGAATAGATTCGACCGCCTTATTCGCCTTTAATTGTTTCAGCACCTCGAAGCCGTCCATTTCAGGCATTATAATGTCAAGGAGGATGAGATCGGGCTTCTCTTTTTTAAGAAATTCAATCGCTTCCTTGCCGGAAGTCGCCGAAAACAACGCATATTCCGGTGAAAGCATGTCGTTCAAGGCGACGTGGTTCGCCATATCGTCATCAATGATCAGGATGCGCCGCGTGGTTTCCGGGTTTATTGAGGTAAGCGTCTTGTAGATGTCGGCGCACTTCGCGGCGGCTTGATCATAGTCCATCGTGTTGGCAAGCGAGAGAATTTCGGAAAGCTTGGCGTCGATTTCCACATTGTAGGTGATACGCTCAAGTCTTTTTGTTATTTTAGCGATCTGTTTCGCCTTGTAAGTGGCGCACGCCTCACCCAACGCCTTGAGATCATTGGCCAATATGTTGGCGGTCGTTAACATTTTAGGGGGGACGGGCATGCTGGCGAGCGCTTCCGACAGTTTCTCGTGAAATTCGGCTGTGCGCAGACAAAAAGAAGGGGTCGCTTCTATGCACCGGTTGGCGTTTATGGCGTCGTCTCCGTCAGAGGCGGCGATTAACTTTGAAGCGGCTTCCAGTTTTTGAGCCTCATCCGCAAGGGAACACATCCCGATAGTCGCCAAGGCGCCTTTGAGCGCATGAACGACCACCACATAATTCCGCCAATCCCGCTGCGCGAGAAAGGCGTTGAGGGCGTTTTTCCTTTCTTCAAAATCCATGCGGAATTGTTGCAGCACCCTGAGGTACTTTTCCGCGCTGTTGCCGATATAGAGCAGCCCCTTGTCAACATCAAGCTCTTTTATCTTCCGCAAACGTTCAAACACGGGATCCTCGATGGCTGAGGTTTCCGGCTTCTGCAAGCTGAATATCAACTTTTCCTTGGGCAGCCATTGCGCAAGCGCGGCGTTGAACCGCTCCGCATTTAGTGGTTTGGAAATAAAGTCGTTCATACCGGATGTTATGAATAGGTTGCGCGCCCCGACGACCGCGTTTGCGGTCAGCGCGATAATGGGCATCTCTTTGAACCACGCGGCGTTTGGCAGCGGTTGATCGCCCAAGGCTCTGATAGCCGCCGCGGCCTCGATGCCGTCCATTTCCGGCATCATATGATCC
>JAIRLZ010000187.1 GCA_031259035.1 Treponema sp.
CTTTTGAGGAAGCGCTTGGCGGCATTCCTTTTTCCGTTGAATTTTTGGGCTATGACAAACCCATCTCGTTTTACTTTCTGCTGTTCGCCGCCGCGTCGTTCTTGGCGGCGCTGGCGTCAGGCCGCCCGGTGGTTACGCTTGCGCTTGCGCCGCTCTTCGCGGGATTTGCCTTTATCGGCGCCGCGGGGCTGGCGCTTTCGGCGATTGCGTTCACTATGACGAGCGTCATCACGACTCCGTTGCGGGCCTTGTTCATGGCGAAGCGGTATGGAGACGCAAAAAAGACGATTTGGGCGCGGCTGACATATTTTTTTCATCCCATTAAAAGTATAACGCTGAATATCAAGCCTACGGCTGACGGCCTCGCGTGGAGCCGCCGGCTGCGGGGTGTAAAGCCGATTGAAATTCTGCTTCCCGCCGCTTCGCTCCTCCTGCTTGGCGGCATGTATGTATATATCGGGACGCTTAACAACGTATCTCTTGGCTTTGAAGGGGCTGTTTTTGGATGCGCCTGCATTGTTCTGACGCTCGTTGTGTGGGCGGAATCGAAAGGAGGCGGCTCACAAGATCACATTAGATTCACGCCGGTGCCAATTATCGGAAGCATTGCAAAAGCGCCGCTGTTTACCCGCGCCGTCATTCCCTTTACGCTTGCGGCTTTTCTGGCTTTGGCGCTGCCCGACGCGTTGGGGCTGACCGCATACCGCGAGCCTCCCGGTTATCTGAAAGACCGCCTGATTCAAGCGGGCGATTATGAAGCGCATCTCGCCTTTCAAACTTCGTTTTCGTTTATTCCCCTTGGAGAAGATCGGGAAACAGGAGCCGGCGGCGGCTATTTCCAATATCAACTCGGAAGTGACGGACTCATAGCGGGAACAAAAGGCTATGGCGGCGCTTCCAGCGTTCAAGAAAAAAATGTCGGCGATTTTGATCAATTTTCATGGTTTCCACTGGAGAACCTTATGGATTTTTTAAGCGAATCAGAGCATAATGAACAAAATAGTGTAAAGACCGGTATTGAGGCGCGGGACATGCTTCCCATAGCCTCGCTCATCTTGCCGTGTATTCTTGCGTTGTTTAATATCGGCCAGAAAAGGTGCAGGAAAAAGAATATGCTAATATATAGTGAGAAATGGAATTTGTTCCGTAAACGGATAGCGGCATGAAAAGGATGTATTCATTTCCTCGCGGAGGCTTTGTTTTTGAAGATCCCTATGCGCCGCGCAGCGCGTCAATAGAGACGGCGTTCTTGCCGGTATTTTCGGTGATACCTTTGATCCAGCATACGGGAAACAAGGCGTACCCCGTTGTGTTCATTGGGGAATACGTCAAAGAAGGCATGTTGATAGGACGCGGACAGGGGCCGGGATCCGCAAATATTCATGCGACGGTGCCGGGGAAAGTTGTGCGTATGGCTTCGTGGAAAACTGTAGATGGCCTCGCCAATGACGCCCTTGTTATCCGTATGGAAGGAAGTTTCGAGCGGTTGGGGAAGAAGGAACCCGTATACCCGTGGAGCGATCTGCCGCCGTTTGAATTGCAACGGCTCATAGCGGAGTATGGTATAGTTGAATTGGATGCGGGGGGAAAGCCGGTGTCTGACATTCTGAACGCTCTTAACATAGAGAAAGAGGCTGTTTCACTGGTGATTCGGTGTGTGTTTGACGATCCGTGGCTTGCCGCGGACAAGGCGATCTGCGAGGAGCGGATCAAGGAGATCGTTGAAGGCGGCTTCATCACCGCGAAGGCATGTGAGGTGAAAAGCATCGTATACGCCGTTTCGTATACGGAAAAGCGGCTTATAGACAACATACAAAAAACAGTAAAAACCTTGCAAAATTTGCACTCTATCCCAACTCCCATAACGGTGGTCCCTGTGGGGAACAGATACCCTCAACACAACCAGCGGGAGCTTGAATTGGTGTTGCGGGAGTATGAAAAAAAAGAAAACGCCGTATTGGGACGCCTTTTTATGATAAGCCCTTCCACATTATCAGCGATATATGACGCGGTGAAACTCCACAAGCCCATACTGGACAGGTACATTGCTGTAGGCGGGTCCGCGGTGAGAACGCCCAAGGTGTTCAAGGCGCGTATAGGAACGCGGCTGCGCGATCTTTTTGACCAGTGCGGCGGACTCATAGCTCCTCCCGCGCGGATAGTGATAGGGTCGCCTTTAGCGGGGCGCGCCGTGCTTGATCTTGACGAACCGGTGACGAAAACAAGTTACGCGGCGTTGGCGCTTTTGGAAAAAGATGTCGGCGGCGTGGTTTCGAGAAGCTGCATTGATTGCGGCGAATGCCGCGCGGTCTGCCCCACCGGGCTTGATCCTGAACTGTTGTACAAGCGGCTCACCTGTTGTCCCGATCATCCGCCTGTGTTAGAGTGCCACGGCTGCGGGTGCTGCGAAGTGGTCTGCCCCTCGCGGCTGCCCATCAGTACGACCATCTATACGGCCGCCAAGGAGGCGCATATATGAGACCGCAGATAAATCTTTCCCGTCCCACCGCGAGCAGGATGTGGCTGGTAAGTCTGGCCGCTTTTATGGCGATTATGCAGTCTTCCACCACGGATGCCTTCTTGTCGTTTATTATAGCGGTAACCGTGGCGCTCGCGGCGTTTTTCTGCGAGTTCATCATCTATTTCAGAACCGAAAAAGCCGCGATGATCAGGGATGGGAGCGCCATTACATCGGCTCTGGTCTTGACCCTGATGTTGCCGAACCACATCAACCCCGTATATGCGGCGATAGGCGTGGTTTTCGCCATGATCGTTGTTAAATACAGTTTTGGCGGACTCGGTTCCAACTGGCTGAACCCCGCGATAGGCGGCTGGCTTTTTATCCGTTTTACGTGGCGTCCGGCGTACGAACAGGCTTTGGGAAGCGCGGTGTCCGCGGGGAACGGGGCTTTTGAGGGCGTTGTCACCGATTTTTTGAACAAGACCGTGTTTTCGACTTTCGGCGCGGAACTGCCCGACGGTTATATAACGCTTTTCAACGCGACCGGCGCAGGCGTCATTGCGGACAGGGGGGTGTTGGCGCTCCTCGCCGGGACTATTCTCCTCCTGTCGTCTCAGGCGAGCCGCGTGTGGACGCCCGTCGTCTACCTGGGGGGATATGGGCTGCTGATACGGCTTTTCGGCGCGTTGCCCGCCGGCGGCGCTTTTGGCGCCGGCGACATTTTAACCGGATTCCTGTCTGGCGGAACATTAGTAACGGCGTTTTTTCTGGCGCCGGAACCGGTTACCGGGCCAAAATCAACGCCGGGAGCGTTAATTGTCGCGTTTGTAACGGCTGTTTTCACCTTTATCTTTAGGTATTTAGGCGGAGAACCATATGGCGCATTCTTTGCGGCGGCTCTGTTGAACGCGCTGGTTCCCATTGTCCGAAGCATTGAGAGCCGGACGCTGTATACAAAACGGAGGATCGCGCTGTGAAAAATACTGGCATCGTACTTGCTTGGATAGCCGGGTCGCTTTTTTTCGGCTGGCTTTTGTTTTTTTTAACCCGATCCTTGCAAGGCGATATGTTTATACAGGCGGTGAATAAGACGCTTTCGCAGACGGAAGAGACGCGGCGTGTCGAAAAAAATCTTCTTGGCAGAACATCGTTGGGAAACTGGCACCGGTTTGTCGGCGCGAACGGTGAAGTGGAAGGCAAAGCCCTCCTTTTCTCCATTTTTGACAATGGCATCATGGTTCCATGCATAGCGTTTGTCCCGGCTGGCGGCGAGAACGCCGGTAAGATTGAGATTCTCCCGCTGAACAACCACGCGAGGGCGGTTTTTCCTCATATTCATCAGGGGGAGCTTGACATTTACCGCAGGCGTATCGAAAAGGAGATTTTGCCATGACGAAAAGTGCGCTTCAGATTTTTTTTAATGTGCGCAACCCTCTTTTTACGCTGACGTGCATGGGATTGTTGCTTTTCTCCTCAAGCCGGTTGTCGTTTGCCATTGTGGTTGCCGCCGCTCTTGCGTGGGTGTATGCCTTAACCGGGTTGGCGGTTTTTGCGGCGAGACCGATATTGCCGCGGGAGGGGCGGGGCATCGTTGTGGCGTTTCTTTCCAGTCTCGTTGCGGTTTTTTTTCTCTTTGTTCTCTGCTTTATAAGTCCGCTGTTGACACTGGAGCTTTTGTACGTTACATTGCTGATTCCGGTTTGCTTTATTGGGACGTTTCCTCTTGAGAAATTGGATGCGCTCAACGCATACGAGGCGGTGAGCGAAATGTTGAGACAAGCATGTGTAACGGGGGGCGTCATTATCGCGCTTTCCCTTGTCAGAGAGCCATTAGGTTTTATGACGCTTTCATTTCCAGGCGGCGCGCAGGGATTTATCGAATTGTTTAACGCTTCCAGCGATACGGCTTTTTTTCCGTTGCGGATATTGGCGGTGTCTTCCGGCGCGCTTCTCTTGCTGGGGTATATGACGGCGTTGTTTTACATAATTATAAAGCATGTAAGGAGTACCGTATAATGGCGGCTTTAGTATCGGCGGCGTTTTTCGCAAGCCTTTCTCTCAATCTGATAATCCAATTTGGATTGGGAATTGAGGATATGCCGGAAGACGGCGCTGTACGCCCATTGCCTTTTTTTCAGGCAGGAGTATTGTTTATAACGGTTTTTGCGCTCTGGGCTTTGGTTTTTTATGTTGTTACGCCGTTTTTTCCCATTCTCTTTAAGTATTTCCTTTTATTTCCTTTTTCCATGCTTTCTTGTTGGACGCTTGAACTCGCCGCAAGCCATTTCATCCCGAAGATTGTTCCTCAAAAGAAGTTGTTCAGCGCGGCGACGGCTTACAATGGGCTTGCTTTTACGGCGTTGACGCTTACACTCCATATAGCTTCAACCGTAGTGGAGGCTGTTGTCGTTTCCTTCAATTTCTCTTTGGGAGTTCTGTTTTCGATCTTTTTACTGGATGAGATTCAAAGACGCTCTGCTTTTGAGGCTATACCCGTATTTTTGCGGGGGAAGCCTCTGCGTCTTATATCCATGGGGTTTTTGTCAATTATCTTTAGTTCAACTGCGGCAATTCTGTTAATCGCTTTAAACGCGGCGTGATCTCAACATGAGCCTGCCGCTTCAGCCGAATAGTTAGGAGAACAATGAAAGAAATGAAAGAACGGGTCAATTTCATCTTAGGTTCGCACAATCATCTTCCTTTTGGAACAACCGATGATGAATTTGAAAAAAATTATCGCGTAAAACTCAAACCGTTTATTTCAACATTAAATAAATATCCTCAAATTCCGGCTGTTTTGCATTATTCCGGGGTTCTTCTCTACTGGCTGGAACGGGCGCATCCTGAATTTCTTATGCTTCTGGCGGAGATGATATCCAGAAAACAGATTGAATTGTTAGGGGGCGGGTTTTACGAGCCTATGTTTCCCTTGATCCCGCCGTCTGACAAAATCGGTCAGATCGAGTTGCTGACAACCTATCTCCGCAAGCAGTTTGGCAAACGACCCTTGGGCTGTAAATTGCCGGCGTTTGCGTGGGAGCAAAACCTCGTCAGCGTCCTGAACAACTGCGGTATGCTCTATACATTTCTTACCGGGGAGCAATTTTCTCTGTCGGGGTTGCCTGACAACGCCCCGTGCATCACGGAAGATCAGGGGAAAATACTCACCGTGTTTCCCATATCAACGAGACTCAACGCGCTGTTTGCGCAGCAACGAGCTTCGCTTGTCGTGGAAAACCTTCTTGCCCAAACAAATATGAATGAAAAGTCCATATTCTGCGTGTTTCCTGAACAGATTTTTATGGAGAGCGGCGGGCAAGCGCCGGATATTACGTACCAGATATTTTTTGAGGATATTTCCCGTTTTGAAAAGAACGTTAATTTCACCGTCCCGTCCAAAATATACAATGCCCTGACCGGCCTCAAAAAGGCGTATTTCCCTCCATGTTTAAGTTTATCTTCGCCGCCGGAATACACGCGGCGCAGGCAGTTAAAGCGGCAATTTGACTTGCCGCGGCAGGCCCTGATTGACTACCCCGAGTCTAATTATTTATATTCGAAAATGATGTTCACCAATGTCCTTATCAACCAGCTTCATGGGGATAAATCACGAAAACGTACCGCGCGGGAAGAGCTTTGGAAGGCGCAAGGGTATGACGCCTTTTGCCCGACCGCCGGCGGCGGCATCTACCGGCATTCGGTGCGCAAGGCGGCTTACCGGGTGTTGCTTGAAGCGGAAAAAATAAGCAGGGAAAAAGGAGTGTTCGCCCCTTCTCTTATGGCGTTTGACTTTGATTTGGACGGGAATGAAGAATATCTTTTTCAGGAAGAATTCATCAACTGCTATATTAAAACGCTGGGCGCGGACGTCTTTGAATTGGATTACTTGCCAAAGTCGTGGAACTATTTGGACACGTTCTCCCTCTCCGCCGGGACACATCCCCGCAAACGGGCTTCGTGGACGGATATTCTCGCCCCCCGCGAAATTTTTGAAGCGACATTCGCCGACCGTATCAGCGAGATAAAGATGCAGACCGTGCAAACAGGCTTTCTGGAAGGCGGTCATGGCGAGAACGCCTTTCGTTTCTGCAAAAATGAAATCTTTGAAGTGTTGGA
Organism: Treponema sp.; assembly: GCA_031259035.1. Lineage (GTDB taxonomy): Bacteria > Spirochaetota > Spirochaetia > Treponematales > Breznakiellaceae > JAIRKH01. The sequence continues at coordinate 6,578 of JAIRLZ010000187.1, forward strand.
AATGGACAAGACGCACGGAAAGCTCAGCTTCAAGCTTCCGGTCAATGCCGTCGTTCCCTACGGGAACATAGAAATAGAAAAAACGTATCAGCTAAAAAAAAGCGTCCTTTCCATTCATTATGCGCTTATCAATAGGGGGGCGAACAATGAAACATTTACGTTTATCCCCAGCGTTGATCTTTCTTTCCCCGGGGAGGGAGACGCTTTCCTGCGGATTTATAAACTCAATACCGATATAAAAGAAACCATTAGTATTGGAGAAGTGGTTGAACATGTGCAGGGCGTCAAATTTCAAGATATAAAAAACGAAGTTATTATCATCATCGCTTCGGACAAACTTTTTGACGCCTATATATTGCCGGTAAGAACGCCATGTTCCATTGAAGGCGAAATGACGGATATGTACCAATCGACCAACATCATGCCTATCAAACAAGTCTCGCTAGGACCAGACGAACGGTTTGAAACCGAGTTCAGTATGAGAATGTATCATTGATGGGGGCGCTTTGTGAGAATAGGGATTGATACCTTTGCCTGCGCCGGGGGCAAGTCGGCGGTTGGCGCATATTTACTGCAACTCTTAAAGCGGATTCCGCCGTCCGGCGGACAATACGAATTATTCGGATGGGAATTCGACCGCTTCGCCTATAAAGAAACTGCCCCTCAATTTGAGTTCATCTCCCAATGTTCTGTAAACAGACGGTTGGCAAATCTCAGTTGGCATCTGTTTCAATACCCTAAATTCGCAAAAAAACGCGACTATGCGGCCTGCTTTTTTCCGGCCGCGCACAAACGGCTTCCCAACAACTCGCCTTGCCCCACCATAGGAACGATTCATGATATGGCCGCCTATTGGAGCATCCGCGAAAATAAAGATCCGTTAGGCCGCATCATCCGCTTTGTGTTCCCCAACATTCTGCGTCAAATGGAGAAGATTATCGCGGTAAGCGGTTTTGTCAAACAGGAATTGATCGACATTGCCAAAGTGAAAGAATCCCGTATTGAGGTGGTGCCGGACGGCATTGATACAACGGTTTTCTATCCGCGTCCTAAAAATGTGGACAGCGTGGTGTTGATTCAACCCTTCAGTTTCCGCCAGCCCTATATTCTGTATACCTCGCGCATTGAATATCCAATCAAAAATCACATCAAGTTGATCGAAGCTTTTGACATCTTTAAAGAAAGAACCCATTATCCGCATAAACTCATTCTCGCGGGAAGCGAGAGCCACGGCGCGGAAAAAGTTAAAGCGGCCGCCAGTTCCGCAACGTACAAGACCGACATATTTTTTCCCGGACATTTTCCCCAAAAGAACCTTCCGGAATTGTACGCAGGCGCCGATATGGCGGTGATTCCCTCCCTTTACGAAGGGTTTGGCATGGGCGTCCTTGAAGCGATGGCGTCAGGCGTGCCGGTGGCATGCGCCCGCGCCGCGTCGCTTCCCGAAACCGCCGACCACGCGGCTCTGTATTTCGATCCGAATGACGCCGAAGACATAGCCGACCGGATCGTAACGCTGGCGATGAATCATGATGTTTACCATAATTGCCGCTCTCTGGGACTTGAACGGGTAAAAACCTATTCGTGGGAGCGTTGCGCCGAACGGACGCTGGGCATCATTCAGGCGACGACCGGCAAATAACCTCTCCACTCTGGCGGAGCTACTCAACCACCCGCACCGGATCGCCGTCTGACAAAAAATTCTGTCCCGCAACTATCACCTTCTCGCCCAACGCAAGTCCTTCCGCTATCTCAACCATGCTTTCACTCTCAAGCCCAAGCGCAACCTCCTTCCGCCGCGCCCTGCCTTCATCGTCAACCGTGAACACAATGTAGACGCCGTAGGTGTTGATAAGCGCGTCGCGGGGAATGACCTTTACGTCTGTCCTGCTGTGAGTGACGAGCGACACTTGGGCGAACATGCCGGCTTTGACCCGGCTGTCCCGCTGGTTGAACTTCAGCCGTATCCGCAATGTGCGGCTTGAAGGATCAAGTACGGGACTCACCTCATCAACCGCCGCCATGAAGGTTTCACCCGGAAAGGCTTCCATGGAAACGGCGGCGGGCAACCCTTTTTGTACCGAAGACACATAACGCTCAGGCACAAATGTCTCCACCAGCAGGTTGGAAAGGTCGCCCACCGTGTAAATTGCGGTTGCGGTGGACACCGTATTGCCCGCCGCAACCGGGGAGGACATAATCGTTCCGTTTATGGTTGACACAATGGGGCTTTGCGAAAAAACTTCGCCGGGACGAGACGGATCAACCAGCGCAACCACCTGCCCCCGCGCAACCGGATCCCCAATTTTGAGCCGCAACTCCGACAGCTTGCCCGCAACGGTCGGGTAAATGGAAACGTCCCTGCCCGTGAGTATGTCTCCGTTTATCAGGATGGTGTTTTCGATTGCGCCGTTCTCAACTGCCACGGTCCGTACCGCAAGCGCGTTTCTCGCGGCAGTAGCGGTGTTGCCGCCGCTTTGCGACGAGGTTTGCCGGGGAACGGCGTTTTGCCCCGCGTCCTGAGGGCGTCTTTTTTGTAGGTACGAAAATACGATGCACAGTACGAATATAAAAATAAGCGCGAGAATAATGATGGTCGCCACTCTTCGTGTATAGCGTGTCCTTGATCTATTCATATCCTATACCCCACTCATTAAATCGACGTTAACCGCAGCCTCTAAGTCCAATATGCCCAGTTTGTACGCCAATTCCGCGCTTAAAAGCTGCTGACGAGCGGCGGTCAAGGCGTTGCGGGCATCTTCCAGCGTTAACACCTCCACCGCGCCTTGTTGGAACGCCTGCTCCGTGAGCTGGTACGCGCGTTCAGCGATATTCACCTGCATACGAGCTATCTCAATAGTTCTCCACAAATTCCACAAATTTGCACACAAGTTTTTGATCTCATTTTTAGCGGTATTTTCAATACTCACCAGATCAAGCCGCGCCTTTTCAATATCCGTTTCCGCGGTTCTCAAGGTTTGATCCGATTTCGTTCCCGGTATCCACGGGTCAATGGGAATGGCAACCGAAAGGCTTCCGGTTATACTGTCGGAAAACCGCCCCTGGAGGGCGGCGCTTCCCGTCCCTCCTTTCCATTGAATGGAAGCGCTCACCGAAGGCGCCTTGCTTGACAGAATTTTTTGCCGTTTGGCAAGTTCAAGCCGCTCAATAGTCTGTCGCTGCCTCACGATGTCGGGTCTCTTGGGAAGAATATCCCGTATAAGCGACTCAGCGTCAAAAGAAGTCTTCTCGCTTTCAATTGCGCCGTCAAGCGCCACGTGATCGGCAGAGACGTCCATGCCGAGCAGGGTCAGAAAATCTCTCAGATGGGACTCATACTGAATGGACGCCTTGTTCACGTCAAGACGGGCGTTCTCCATCGCAAATTGGGCTTGCATATCGCTCCGTTCGGAAATAAGCCCGTTTCTGAAAGCGACGGCGCTTTTTTCCCGCTGTTTCTGCGCCAGATCGAGCTTTTCCTCCAAAAGCGTGATGTTTTGTTTTTCCGCAAGCAGGTTGTAAAAAGCCTTCGTAATCTGTATGCCGATCTGCCGCTTCGTGTCTTCGTAGGTCAACAACTGGCTCTGATACGCAAGGGTGATAATTCGCATGGACAAAGGAAGTCCGGCGTTCAGGGAAAGGCTCACGCCTGCTGAAAGGCTGTAACTGAAATTGTTTTCTTCCAATGTGAAACCGCCGTTGGAAAAGAGATTCGATCCGTAACTGATGCCCGCGCCTGCGCTTAGGGAGGGAAAAAATTCTGACCACAGGTTGGACGCCGAATATGCGGCGGATTCAAGATCGAGGGCGTTTTTTTGCAGGCTGACGCTCTGCTGTACAGCGCGTTCTTGCGCTTCTTCCAGCGTAATGTGTATAACATTCGTCTGTTGGGCGGCCAAGAAACAGCCGCCTTTCAATGGCAGCAAAGAAAAAAAGAATAAAAAAATATGCTTTGCCGTACCGATTCTTTTCATTTGTCAATTAGGCTTTTCAAAACGCGCCTTTGAGCGACAGATTTTGGAACACACTCACTTTAGGCTGTTCCAAAACGCACCTTATGGCGTCAGTTTTGGAACAGGCTCACTTATAATAAACAAGTTTTACCTTCTCAAGATACACAATTCATCCCGTTGAGCTGAAAAATGTTCTGAACAGAGCGCATCCGCCCGCCCTAAGGCTTTTTAATTATAGAAAGGTTCCTTGAAGATAAAAACCTGCCAAACGGATTGCGGCGGCGCCGCGCCTGATTTATCGGACGCCAGACCTAAGCGCCAGCCGCGTTCAGCCACTCAGCCGCGCAATGCGCCGCTATGGCCCCCTCTCCGGCGGCCACTACCACCTGACGGAAAGGCGTCGCGCGTACATCGCCTGCGGCGAAAAGTCCCGGAATGGAAGTTTCCATTCGCTGATTCGTTATGATATAGCCCGCTTCATCAAGGACGAGACCTTCTATGTCCGGCATCTGCGGCAACGATCCGGCAAAGATGAACACCGCATCCGCCGGCTCTTCAAATTTTTCGCCGGTGACGGTGTTCTCAAGCGACACGGCGGCGACATTCTCGTCCGCACTCTGTGCGCCACTTCGTGCGCCACTCTGTGCGCCGCTCTGTGCGCCGCCTTTTATTGCGGTAAGCCGCGTGTTAAAACGCACCGTTATATTGGGATTGCGCAACGTTCGTTCCGCTATCGCTTTCTGGGCGCGGAGTTTGTCCCGCCTATGCAACAGGATGACGGTTTTGGTAAGCCGCGCAAGATAGCGGGCTTCATCGCAGGCCGCGTCGCCTCCGCCTACCACGAAGATTCGCTTGTTTTTAAAAAAAGGCCCGTCACAGGTGGCGCAGTACGAGACGCCCTTCCCGTACAATTCAACCTCGCCAGGCACGTTGAGAAGTTTCCGTTTGACGCCGGTCGCTATGATCACCGAAGAAGCGGTCAGGGTTTCGTCTTGTGTCGCCGCTTCGAATGCCGCGGTGTTTTTCCTCATGCTTTTCACGGTTCCGCTTATAAAGCGGGCGCCGAACTGCTCCGCTTGCCTGCGCATGTCTTCGGCGACTTCAAAGCCGGTTTTCGGCTCTTGCCCTTCCGTTCCAATGTTTCCCGGGTAATTTTCCAGTCTGTCGATAAGCAGCGCCTGTCCACCCGGCGCAAGCTGTTCAACAACCGTTGTCACAAGACCGGAACGGCTTCCGTATTGCGCGGCGGCGAGTCCCGCAGGACCCGCCCCTATAATAAGCAAATCGCTGGTCATAGCGCTTCCTTGGAGACTGTACGACGACCGGCGTCCGGTCCCGCGCAATGGGGGGCGCGTTTAGAGACGCTTCGCATTTCCAACCGCGCCGCAACAATAGCATATACCATCATTTCAATACTCCTTGATATAGCTTCCATCCGAGCTTGTTCCAAAACTGAAGTTTTGGAACAGCCTAATCCAATAAAAACAAAAAACGAGGTTTAGTTTTTTGCCGGACAAGGGTTCCGTTCAAAACGGAAATGAATAACAACGCAAAGAACAACTCACCTGATGTTAAAGTACAACGCCAACATTGAAACAACCAACGCAATGCTGGTGATGATATATATCCACAGCGGCAGTTCCGTATGCTGTATAGATCGGCGGACTCTTCCTATAATACGAGAAATATCCGCGCTCGCTGACGTTTCTCGTCCGCTGGTCACGGTTTCAAAGACTTGCGCGCTTTGCGTCGCCCGTATGGGCGCGGATTGCGCCGTCTTGGTCTGCGCGTTTTCGCTTTGCCCCACCGAATATCCGCATACAGGGCAGCCGTCTTGAAAAGCCGCCACCTGATCGATAAAACCGCACGCGGGACATTTTACCGATGAAAAAGAACATCCGCAGTCTGGACATACTTTAGCGTCTTGAGGAACTTCAAAACCGCATTTATCACAGAAAAAATGAATCTGTTTTTTGGGCGCTTCTTTTTTTCTTTTCATTGCTTTTCAAAAATAACTTCGTTTTCTACGAGGCTTCTTTTTTCTCAACGGCTGCGCCGCCGCCGCTGGCCCTGCCATCTGCCATCAATTCTTTTTTTTGTGTTCCGGCGCCGCCGCTTTTGTCCGCAGTTGGCGCAGTCGCGCCAACTGCGCCAGTCGCGCTGTCCGTCGAGCCGTTTTTAGCCGCGTCTTTTGCGGCGCCGCCAGCGGCTGGTTTAGCCTGCGTGTCGGTGATATAAAAGCCCGCTCCTTTAAAAATAACCCCGCTTCCGCCTGTGATAAGCCGCCGGATTTCTTTCCCGCACTCAGGACAGACTTTGAGCGGCTCATCTTTCATACTTTGAAACGCTTCAAAAACGTGGCCGCAATCCTTGCATTCATATTCATACGTCGGCATATATTCTCCTTTTCTTCTTTCAATTTACTGAAAAAAGATTGAAAAGTAAAGCGGTTTGTCCAGCGCTAAATTGACCGATATTCACGATAAGAAAGGCGCCGTCCCGTTCCGGTACGCTGGAGAAAAGCCTCTGCATGAGGAACATCATAACATTCTGGCTATCAACGGTTTCATCAACGCGCGCGGTGAACATACGCGCCAAGTTGAAAAGCCCAACCAAACCCATAGCTTCATCCTCACTCACGGACTCTATGCCCACCTCAATTTCGTATAGAGGCTCGGACGCCGCCGGCGCCTCGGTCCCTTTTGAAATCTTGAAAAAAAACTCGGCTATTTCCAACTCAAACGGAAAATTGTACATTTCCAGAAAAGCGTTGAGTACGGCGCCGGCGTCGTTAAGCCAACCCGCAATAACGGCGTCCCGCTTGAACATAGCGAAACCGTCGGGCGCCGCCGCGCCTGGCTCAGTCAGCGCGTTAGTCGGTGAAAATGGATCAACATTGGAAATCAGCGCGTATTTTTTGTTGAAAGCCAACGCCGCTTTATTCGTTTTTGAATGCCAGTACGAGACGGGCGCGACGAGAGACTTTGTTTTTTTCCAGTCCTTGTCAAGCCCCAGCGACAGATCGGCAAGCCCCTTTGGATATGACCCGCGGGCGAAAAGCATAAAAGCGGGAGCGTCCAGCCCGTCAGCCCCATCCTTTTCGGGATAAAAGGCGGCCGTTATCATGGCGGTTTTGTCCAGCATCAACGCGGCGTCTTTGACGCTGCGTCCATTGAAAGAAAGCAAATCAAGAATGGGGCGGCTTCCTTGGGCGTCAATAGAGAGGTACACGCCGCCGCCCTTCGCAAGCGGCTCAAATTCACCGGCGTTATCCAGAGCAATAAAAGGATTCTGAGCCTTCTTGGGCGCCGAACCAGCCGAGGCGCAGGAGAAAAATAACAGGGCAAGGCATATGGCGCATACTACGGCGCAGATGGCTGCGCCGCGGGTCGTATAAAAAAAATTCTTCATCATATCTTCAATCTTCAAAAGTTCGATGCTGTTTCAAAACGCGCCTTATGGCATCAGTTTGAAACAGCATCGTTTTATAAACAAAGCATAAAAGTATTAAACAGCAATGCGACTTCTTCCCCAGTCATCGCTCCGGAACGCATGTTCACCACCTGTCCGCTCTGTTCCAGAGGGTTTGCGAGAAGCGGCTTCGCCAACGCCGGCGTTCCGCTCTCCGAATCGGAATTTTGCCCGATAAAAAGCCGCGCCAAAGAAAACAGCGTCGCAACGCCTTTCGCCTGCTCTTCCGAGGAAATTTCAAGCCGGACGCTTAGTTCATACTGTGCGCCGCTTTTATTGACGGCAAAGAATGCGCTTTGTAGGTGCAGTTCAATGGGAATTTCAAGCGCATACAGGAGGTTGTTCAGGGAAGCGCCTCCGTCCGTTATCCAGCCGGCAAGCGCCGCGCCCTGCCGAAAAGCGTCAAACTCTTCCTGCGGCGCTACCGCCCGCATTGTACGGGCGAAGGGTTCGGCATCGGAAATCAACGCCCACGAATCATTGAGGGCAAGGGACACCGCGCCGTCATCCGATCTCCAGTAGGGGGCGTTGTTCCATGCGCGAACCTTTTTCCAGTCGGCGCTCGCGGTAAGGGAGAGCGCGGCAAGCGCGTTAGGATAATCCCCGCGGCACACGGCGAGAAACCGCCGCCCGGAAGCTTTCGGATAAAAGGCCGCGGCAATACGGGTGGTTTTGTCCAGCAACATCTCGGTTTGCCCTCCGGTTATATCGCTTGTTTTAAGCAGATCCAACAGGGGACGCGCTTCTTGCGTATCAAAAGCCATGTACACGGTTGCGCCCGGATCAAGCGCGTCAAACTCGCCGCCTGCGTCCAGCGACCGCAATGGATCCACAAAGTCGCGTTCCTTCACGCTCCCCGATGATGTGGCGCACGCTGAAAGCGCCATGCTAATAAAAAAAATGGACAATCCTTTTCTCATTTTTCGTTTTTCGTTTCTTCCTTCAAATGTAAAGCCGCATTCCTCTTTACTACGCCTTTTCTATGAACACCAGCCATTTCTCATCGCCCGCGTCAATTTCTTTCATGCCGTCAACCCGCGCCCATTCAGCGGCGACCGCCAGAATCTCGCTCTGGGCGAACTCCGCAAAATGAAGCCACGCCTTGTCCAGCCTGCCGGACCCAAAAACTTTCAGGCGAATTCTGTCCGTCACCTCAAGCCCCATTTCCTTCCGCTCGTTCTGAATTCCCCGTATAAGGTCGCGCGCATCGCCCTCTTGAGAAAGCTCCTCAGATATTTCGGCGTCAAGCCCCACAGTCAAGGTTCCTTCGTTCAACACTTTGAGATGCGCTTTCTCAACGCGCCGGATATCGAGTTTTTCCGTGGTAATGTCGATTTGCCTGCCGTCGATGTCTATGCCCAACACCGCCCCGTCAAGCAGACCCCGCACTTCATTCTGACTCAGGGCGGCGATGCGTTCTGCCGCGGCTTTCATATCCTTGCCGAGTTCCTTGCCCAGTACGCGGAAGTTCGCTTTAACCTCGTAGGCGACCACATCCGCCTCGTTGTCGCGGAAGATCACCTGTTTCACGTTGAGTTCCTCGCGGACAATTTCCTCCATTTCAAGAAGCGCCTTCTTCTCGTCCGCGTCGCCGGCGACAAGCGTAACGCTTTTAAGCGGCTGCCTCACCTTGATGTTATGCGCCGAGCGGAGCGCCCTTCCCATAGACACCGCGCGTTGTACAGCCGCCATCTTGTATTCAAGCGCCGCGTCCTTCCTGTTCCGGCGCGGTTTGGGAAAATCCGTGAGATGCACCGATTCCGGGTCGCTTTCAGCGCGGAGATTCCGCCAGATCGCATCGGTGATAAAGGGCATAAACGGCGCGGACACCGTAATGAGGGTTTTCAATACATCGTACAGTACGCCGTAGGCGTCCAATTTATCCACATCGTTCTCGCTTTTCCAAAATCTGCGCCGCGACCGTCTGATGTACCAGTTGTTAAGCAGATCGATGAACTCCACAATCGGATCAATAGCGCGGGAAAGATCGTACGCCTCAAACGCGCTCTCCACTTTTTCAACCAGACTTTCCGCGGTTGAAAGTATCCATTTGTCAAGCG
>JAIRLZ010000252.1 GCA_031259035.1 Treponema sp.
TAGAACTGGGGGTGCGGGGGATTTGTTCCCCCGCATACGCAAAGATTTCAAGGAGAAATCTTCAATACCCCGCCGCTTGCGGCGGGGATTATTTATTCTGACATCACATTAGCCCAGTAGACTCGATCCGCTTGACATTCATAAAATGGGGAATATAATGTTAGAAGGCTAACAAGGTGAGAAGTATGGGGGTACAAATGAAATAGGATTTTGACTGTAGAAAAATCATGGGCTACCAGCATTCTGCAAGGATTGGAGCGCGGTGGTTATATTCTCCGCTGGCGCTTGACAAAGGTTTATATATGGAGGTTTCACAATGAAACGTATACTTGTGTTTATATTTGTGCTTTTCGGTTGTTTTTTTGCTTTTGCCAGTGGTAATAAGGACACTCCTCAGAACGACGGCAATCTCACGGAAACAAGAGACATTATAGATATAAAGGGCATTCTGGATTTTGTTAAATCCAACCAGCTGTTTTTCATCGCCACTGTCGAAGGTGACCAGCCCCGTGTGCGTCCCTTCGGCGCCCTCATGGAGATTGATGGTAGGCTGGCTTTTTGTACCAACGACCAAAAAGACGTTTTCCGGCAGATGCAAGCAACCAACAAAGTCGAGATATGCAGTATGGGAAACATGGAGAAAGATATGCGTGTCATCCGCATCTTCGGGGAAGTGTCTTTTGACAAAAGTGCGGAAACCCGTAACAAGTTTTTTGCAGAATTCCCGTTTACCGCTCAACAGTACAAAGGCCGTGAAAATATATTTGTAGTTTGCTTTTTTGAAACCGCCTCTATCACTACGACATTGATGTCTGGCGATGGCGAAACTAAGGAAACCAGGGTTTTGTACTAGGTTTTGAAGCCTGGCAATATGAAGGTCATAAATGAAAGAGGATTTTGATTGTAGAAAAATCATAGTTATCGGCAACCAAATCCGCCGTTTATTCGACGGCGCTTTCTCCAAAGTCGGACTCACAAACGCACAGGGTTCTACGCTTTGCTTTATTTATACGGCAGGCCGGTATCGTGATGTTTTTCAGCGTGATGTTGAAGATGAGTTCGACTTGCGCCGTTCCTCGGTTACAAGCGTTTTGCAGGGATTGGAGCGCGGCGGGTATCTTCACCGCGAAAGCGTCAGCGAAGATGCCCGCCTGAAAAAACTGGTGTTGACTGACAAGGCAATTGAATTGTACGAGCGCATATCTTCGCTTATGGACGAAACCAACGCAACCATCGTAAGAGGAATGAGTAATGCCGATATGTCCGCCCTTGACAGGCTGATGTCGAAAGTCAAGGCTAATTTACCGTGAAAAGTTTAAATTGACCGGAAAACGCGCAATTTTTTGCGATAATTTTTTATCGTTATTGTTAGAAGTCTAATAATAAAGGAGTTATTATTTATGGAGACTACTATCCCAAACCGGAATCCGCTCGGGTACGCGCCGATAGGGCAGCTTATGAGAAAGTTCAGCATCCCGAGCATCATCACTCTCATCGTTACGTATCTCTACAACATCGTTGACCAGATATTCATCGGTCAGGGCGTGGGCTATTTGGGAAACGCCGCTACAAACGTGATTTTTCCGCTTACCGTGGCGATAGCCGTTTTGCTCGGAGACGGCGGCGCGGCTTTTATGAACCTAAACCTTGGGCAGGGCAACAAGACTGAAGCGTCAAAGTCGGCTGGCAACGTTGCTACCGTTACGGTTGTTTCGGCGCTTGCGCTGACGATAATCTGCATAATTTTTTTGAAACCACTGTGCGGTTTGCTTGGCGCAACAGCGGATTCCATACAATACTCGCTTGATTACGGCCTCATCATCATTCTTGGTTTCCCCTTCACGAATTTTGCCACGAGCGTTAGTTCGCTCATCCGCGCCGATGGCAGTCCGCGTTATTCAATGGCAGTTATGTTGTCCGGCGCAATAACAAACACCATCCTCGACCCCTTGTTTATCTTCGGGTTTGGCTGGGGTGTTAAAGGCGCGGCTTGGGCGACGGTCATCGGGCAAGCCATATCCGCTGTTTTGTGTGTTTCCTATTTTTCGCGATTCAGGTATATTGACTTTTCATCGGAGAGTCTCAAGGTCAAATGGAATGCCCTCAAAAAGATGTTTCTTCTCGGTATCTCCAGTTTTATAACCCAAATAGCCGTTGTTATCGTAACTTCCGCCAATAATATTGCCCTTACGACCTATGGGGCGCAATCGGTCTACGGCGCGGATATACCCCTTGCCGCGCTTGGCATCACCATGAAAGTCAACCAGATACTTATGGGATTTTGTATCGGCATCGCGGCGGGCTGTGCGCCGATAATCAGCTTCAATTGCGGCGCGCAACAAGTAAAGCGGGTAAAGCAAACCATCCTATACGGCGCGGGTGTTTCGGTTTTGATAATGGCGCTGGCGACAATCTGCTATGAGGTTTTTCCGTTGTACATTGTCAAAATATTCGGCACGGAACGCGAACTCTATATGCGTTTTGCGGTCAAGACGTTCCGTATATACCTGTGCCTTGCCGTATTTAACGGATTTCAGGTGTGTATAGCGATATTCTTTCAGGCCCTTGGCAAACCGCTGCAAGCTATGCTCGTTTCGGTGTCAAGGCAGGTTGTATTCTATATTCCGGTGATGTTACTGCTGAGTTCTTTGATGGGGGTTGAGGGGATTTTATGGGCCGGCCCCGCGGGGGATGCGTTAACGTTTATTCTTGTATTGCCGCTTATTCTGTTTCAGTTTAAAAAATTCAAAGAAATGGAGGGTTGAAAAAATGTTTAGGATTGTAACGATTGGGCGGGAATTCGGAAGCGCCGGTAAGACCATCGGCAAACTGACAGCGGAAAGGCTCAACATCGCGTATTATGATAAGGAACTTATCGGTAAAGTGGCTGAGGAAACGGGCCTTGCCCAAACCTTTGTAGAGCAAATGGGCGAATATGCCCCGGGAAAATCTTTATTGTCCTATTTTCTTTCCTCACGGGGAGTAGTGGGACTGGGAGTCCACTCAAGGGAATGTCGTTAGATGAATATCTTTGGGTTAATCAGCAAAAAATTATTCTTGACATTGCGAAAAAAGGCCCCTGCGTAATTGTTGGCCGGTGCGCCGATTTTATTTTGCGGGAGAGAGACAACTGTTTGAAAGTTTTCATTCACGCCGGTATGAAAGAACGCATCGAACGTATCAAGAACCATTACGGCGGGGAACCGGTACGCAATCCCGAAAAACTGCTTTTGTGGTGAGGTCTAACCGCGCGCCGCAATACATAGAACGCATCGCCTGCCGGCGTATCGCCGCTATCGCTATGAAATTGACGCCATTCGCACCGCGTTGACAAGCGCGAGCATTTTCGCGCGGTCTTTCACCCCGCCGGTTTCCGCGCCGCTTGAAACATCAACGCCGAATGGACGGTAGGAAAGCGCTTCGGCGATATTGGCGGCGTCGATTCCGCCGGCGAGAAAGTAGGGCTTGGTACACGCGCCGGCAACGCTCCAATCAAAGCGTTTCCCGCTCCCCGCGCCCGAATCGAGCAGGAGGCAGTCCGCCGCGCTTTTGTCCGCCGCTTCAATATCGGCGCGGGACGGCGCCCGGACCGCGCGTATCACCGGTACGCCGGTTTCCGTTTTGACACGTGTGATATACGCTTCGTCTTCATCTCCGTGAAGTTGCGCCGCGCCGATAACGCCGTCACGCGCAAGCGAGATCGGCAGTTCAGGCGGCGCGTTGACAAAGACGCCGACCGGTACAATCGCGGGATTGAGTCTTTCGCGGAGAGACGCCGCCCGCCGGATCGATACGGCGCGTCTGCTTTCGGCGAATACGAAGCCGATGTAATCAGGAAGCGCCTCGTTTGCAAAGGATATATCATCTTCGCGGAAAAGCCCGCAAATCTTTATGGTCATTCCGCGTTTTCTTCCACGCCCCGCAGCCCGGCCAAATACCGCGCTTTATCGCTGGAGCGCATACAGCTTTCGCCGATAAGCGCCGCGTCAAGCGCATGTTCGTCCGCGCCGTGTTCCATAAGCATACGGATATCCGCGTGGGTTTTAACGCCGCTTTCCGACACAAAAAGCGCGGAATCGGGGATAAAACGTCTGAGCCGTACGCTTGCCGCAAGGTCAACCTGAAACGTGCGCAAGTCGCGGTTGTTCACGCCGATTACCCGCGCCCCCGCATCAACAGCCCTGTGGGTTTCCGCTTCCGAGCGCGTCTCAACGAGCGCGGAAACGCCCAGCCGGTCGCAGTCGCGCAGACATTGGGCGAGGGTGTTCCGGTCAAGAATCGCGCAGATGAGGAGAACCGCCTCCGCGCCCAGCGCCGCCGCCTCATACACTTGCCGGCGGTCTACCACAAAATCTTTTCGCAGCACGGGAAGCCTGATCTCTTCGGCGATTTCCCGCAAATAATCGTCGCTTCCCAAAAAATACTTCGGCTCCGTGATCACGGAGACCGCCTGCGCTCCGGCTTTTTCGTATTCCCTGGCAATCTGGAGATACGGAAAGTCTTCCACGATGACGCCTTTTGAAGGAGAGGCTTTTTTCACCTCGCAGACAAGCGACAGCCCGGGCGCGGAAAGCGCGCGTTCAAAGGCAAAGGGCGTTTTTCCTTCCCGCCGCGAGAGGGCGCGCTCCTCAAGTTCCGCGAAAGGCAATGCGGCGGCCGCTGCGCGCGTCCGTTCGTGCGCGTGAGTGGCGATGGCGTCAAGAATCGTACTCACGGGAGGCGTCCGTCTGAACGGATGTGTCCGTTTGAGCGGGCGATAAACCGCTCCAACTGCGCGGCGGCTTTGCCGCTGTCGATGGTTTTCCGCGCCACTTCAATAGCATCCATGATAGAAAGATCGGGCCGCGCGACATAGAGCGCGGCCCCCGAATTCAGCAGCGCCGCGTCGCGCTTGGGTCCCGGTTCTCCCGCAAGTATGGCTCTGGTGATGCGGGCGTTTTCTTCCGGCGAGCCGCCCTCAAGGTCGGTTTTTTTACAACGCGCAAGACCGAATTGCTCCGGCGTAATGGTATACGATGAAAACCGCCCATTCCGCACTTCGCATACCCGTGTCGGCGCGCTTGCGGATATTTCATCAAGTCCATCTTCGCCGTACACAACAAGCGCGTTTTTTACGCCGAGATTTGACAACACCTGCGCCATCGGCTCCACCATGTCGGCGTCGTACACGCCAAGCAATTCCATGTTCGCGCCCGCCGGATTGACAAGCGGCCCCAAAATGTTGAATATCGTGCGGATGCCCAGCTCTTTCCGAACCGGCGCCACATATTTCATGGAAATATGGTAGTTTTGCGCAAACAAAAAACAAATGCCGATGGTTTGAAGCAACTCAAGGCTTTTTTCCGGCGGAACGGATATGTTCACGCCGAGCGCCTCAAGCACATCGGCGGCGCCGCTCTTACTGGACGCGGCGCGGTTGCCGTGTTTCGCAACCGGTACGCCGGCGGCGGAAATGACTAGCGCCGATGTTGTGGAAATATTGAACGAATTGGACTTGTCGCCGCCGGTGCCGACAATTTCAAGCGCATCCATATTGTGCAATATGCGGATGCAGTGTTTCCGCATACCGGCGGCGGACGCGGTGATTTCCTCGTTGGTCTCGCCCTTAACCGCCATTGCCGTCAAAAACGCCGCCATTTGAATGGGGCTTGCGCTGCCGCTCATAATCTCGTCCATCACCGCTTCCGCCATCTCATAGCTGAGATTTTCGCGGAGCGCCGCTTTTTGAATCGCTTCTTTGATCATGGTTTACTACTTCTCCTCCGCGCCTTCTGCGGCGCATCCCTCTCTATTAACCGCCCACAGGCAAGCGGCCTCCCTGGTACACCAGTCCGGCCAGACAAGCGCCATTGTTTGGCTATGTCTTCCTCGCCGCATCCCGTAGACGGAGCGGCGGCGTTTTTTGTAAATATAGCAGGCTGTTCCAAAACGCGCCTTATGGCGTCAGTTTTGGAACAGGCTCATAGCATAAACTTTTTTCTCAAGACTCCGTGCGGCTTATTCCACCTTGAAATAGGACACTTCTTTAACCAATAGCTCGATATTTTCCTTGTTCTGCTCGCTAATATCGTTGATCCGGTTCACCGCCACGTTGATTTGAGCCGTGCCAGCCGCCATTTCATTTATCCCGTTGGTGATTTCTATAGTCTCCATTTCCAGTTTTTCGTCTTCGGCAATGACTTCCTTGCTGCTTTTCCGCATTTTGTCCGAGCCGTCTTTCACCATAAGCGTAATATTGTTTAACTGCCCGATTACCTCCATGATCTGCCGGCTCCCTACGCTTTGCTCTTCCATGGCGCTGCGGATTTTTCCGCTCTGCTCTGATACGGTCTTTACATCACCGTCAATGACTTCGAATTTGCTCAGTACGTTATCTGTTGACTGCGTAATCTTATCAATGGAACCTTTTATCTTTTTAAGAACCGCCCCGATGGTTTTTGACTGTTTCCCGGAATTTTCCGCGAGTTTGCGTATCTCGTCGGCAACAACGGCAAAACCTTTGCCCACTTCTCCGGCGTGAGCCGCCTCAATCGCGGCGTTCATGCTCAATAGATTGGTCTTACTGGCGATATTCTGTAGCACCGCGTTGATCTCCAGAAGGCCCTCGGACTCACGGGCGATTTCCTGTATATCCGCCGCCACCTCCTGTAAACCCGCGCGCCCCACATCGCTGGCGTCTAAAAGCTCCTGTACGCTTTCGGCGTTTTTAGCCAGAGTTTGGGTAACAGAATTGATGCTGGCGATCATCTCTTCAACGGCGCTGGAAGATTTTACCACACCGGCAGTCTGCTTATCAATATGTTCATTGAGCTTGTTGATGCTGAGGGTAATCTCTTTCATCATTGCGCCCGTTTCCATAACGCTGTCGCTCTGGGTGGCAACCCGGCCTTTGATGCTCTGGAGGTTGGCGGTGATCTCGTTGATCGCCGCGGCGGTGTTGTTCATGTTATGGGCAAGCTCATTGCCAATGCCGAACAAGGAGGCCGCTTGTTTTTTAATGATAATGATCATAGCCTTGATTTTTTCCAGCGTAGCGTTGAGGTAGCGGGCCATATCGCCGATCTCGTTATCCGCAGTAACCGCGATAGTCTTTGTTAAATCCCCCTCCCCCTCGGAAATATCTTTGAGCATATAGGATACGGTAATAAGCGGCGTAACCGTCCGCCTGATGATGAGTAAAAACAGCGCGGTGAATACCAGGGTAAACCCCAGAGACAGGGCGATGGAAATCAGGATCAACCGGTTTAATTCCGCAAACAC
>JAIRLZ010000275.1 GCA_031259035.1 Treponema sp.
TGCGGATTGGGCAGTTTATAGCGTAAAGGTTTTTCCCGTTTACACGGGGGGGGGGGGGGAAAATTTCGTATTTGCTAATTAAAAAACCGCGTTACTTTGTAGAGGGAATCTTTGAGAATGGTTTCAAGTGTCATACGTTTAGTATCGGAGTCTTAAAAAGATGTTTTGAGTGGAAAACCGTATTGTTTTCCATTCCTTTAACGCCCCTTGCTAAAAACGCCGCTTTGATACTACACTAGGTGTTCATAACAAGGGTATACAGAAAACTATGGATTTTAATCGTAAAGCGTCGTTGAGTCACACCGTGGAGCGGGATATCACCGATCTCATTATAGACGGACACTACCAGCGGGGCGACAAAATACCAAACGAAACGGAACTCAGCAAGAAATTTGAAGTGAGCAGAAGCACAATACGGGAAGCGATTAAAACGCTGGTCTCGCGGAACATCCTTGAAATCAGGCGGGGATCCGGAACCTTTGTCTGCGACAAGCCGGGCGTTGCGGATGATCCGCTGGGATTCCGGTTTATCAGCGACAAAATAGGTCTCGCCCTGGATTTGCTCGAAATACGCCTCGTTCTTGAGCCTCATATAGCGGAGAAGGCTGCGGAAAGGGCTGGAGACGAGGAGATTAAGGGGATCGTCGCCCAATGCGGCGTGGTGGAAGAACTCATTCTGAGCGGCGGCTCCTACGAGGAAGAGGACGTGCTGTTTCACACCAGGATTGCCCAAGCTGCCAAAAACGCGGTGATTCCCACGCTTATTCCGGTGATCAATTCGACGATCTTCCTTTTGATGCGGGTGACGAATACGGCCTTGCGGAAAGAAACCATACTTACGCACCGGGCTATCGCGGATGCGATTCAGGCGCGAAACGGCGAAGGCGCCCGAAACGCGATGATGGAACATATCATGTATAATCAGCGTTTTGTCGAAAAACTCAAGTCCGATAGGGAAACGGCTTCCGGCGCCATGAGCGCCCTGACCGGTGAAAGGTAAAAACTCGCGGCTTTAGCGGCTTGCCGCGACTTGTCGGGGCTTTCTCAACGCCGCCTCGTTTGGGAAAGCCCCGCCCTGTTTTCACTTTTACAACAGCTTCATACCCCTGGAGAAAATTGGATAAGCCACAAATGCTAAACCCATAAAGAATTGGCAATTTTCTCCAAAAGCCTGTTCCAACACTAACCCGAACCGCAGTTTGCGTTTTGGAACAAGCTCAACTCTTCTTTCATACTCATCGACAGTACACGAGAATTTACGCAATGAAAGAAACAAAAATTCACTAAACAGCGCTATTTTCAGTTAGAAAGAAAATATTTCACAATAGAGGCTTTCCCAAAACTAACCCGAACTATGTTCGCAAACATAGTTCGCGTTTTGGGAAAGCCTCTATTGTGCCGTATTTTTCCATCGGCGATGCGGCGGTGCATCGGGCAAGAAAAAAATCACATTTTTTTCTTTTTTTTGTTGACAACTGGAAATTTACCATTTATGATGATCTTACATCATACGAATGACGTCTGATGTATAGGGAGGCATAATAATGTTGCGTAGTCAGGAGATCAGAGGCATTGCTCCAGAGATGGATCCGCTGAGACTAGGTATGGGTTGGAGTGTGGATGATCTGGGAAAACCCCAGATCATGTTGGAAAGTACGTATGGTGACAGCCATCCGGGATCGGCGCATCTCAATGAGTTGGTCGCCCTTTGTGAAGAAGCGATAAAAGCCGGCGGCGGCAAGGCGGCCAAGTATTACGCCACGGACATATGCGACGGGCAGTCCCAGGGGCATGACGGCATCAATTTTTCTCTGGTTTCACGGGAAATCATCGCTTCGTTGATTGAGATTCACGCTATGGCGACTCCGTTTGACGCAGGTGTGTTTTTCGCAAGCTGCGACAAGGGGATGCCCGCCAATCTTGAAGGGCTTGCCCGTGTAAACGCTCCGGCGATTGTGGTTCCGGGCGGCGTGATGAACGCGGGGCCGAATCTGCTCACATTGGAGCGGATCGGCGCGTACAACGCCATGTACAAGCGGGGCGAAATCACCCTGGAGGAATTCACGCGGTACAAACGCGACGCCTGTCCGTCCTGCGGCGCGTGTTCTTTTATGGGAACGGCTTCGACCATGCAGGTCATGGCGGAAGCCTTGGGCATGGCCATGCCCGGTTCGTCCCTTTTGCCCGCGACCAGCGGCGAACTGCGGGACTTTGCGCGGAAGGCCGGGGAACAGGCGCTTGTTCTTGCAAAGAAAAATATACTCCCTTCGGACATAATGACAAAAGAGGCGTTTCATAACGCGATTGTGGTTCACGCCGCGATAGCGGGGTCGTCAAATTCGCTGCTCCACCTCCCCGCCATTGCGCATGAATTGGGGATTGAGATTGACGCCGGGGAATTCGACCGGATTCATCGCAATTCCCCTTATCTGCTCAATATCCGGCCGTCCGGGAAATGGCCTGCGGAGTTTTACTTTTACGCGGGCGGAACTCCCGCCATTATGGAAGAAGTCAAATCGCTGTTGAATCTTGACGCGCTGACCGTAACGGGCAAGACGCTAGGAGAAAATCTGGAAGATATTAAAAAGAGCGGCTTCTACGAAAGATGCGATGAGCGTCTAAAAAAGCGCGGACTTTCAAAAGAGGATGTCATCCGTCCCTTCTCGAATCCGATTAACGCCGCAGGGGCGCTCGCCGTATTGAAGGGAAACCTCGCTCCGGAAGGAGCGGTGGTAAAACATTCCGCCTTGCCGCGGGAAATGCGGAAAGCCCGCCTCCGCGCTCGTCCATTTGACAGCGAGGAGGATGCGATTGACGCGGCGCTTACCGGCAAAATACTTCCCGGAGACGCGGTGATCATCCGGTACGAGGGACCCAAGGGCAGCGGAATGCCGGAAATGTTTTACACAACCGAAGCAATCGCCTCGGACGCCGCGCTCGCTTCCTCGGTGGCGCTGATCACGGACGGGCGTTTTTCCGGCGCGACGCGGGGCCCCGCCATCGGGCATGTCTCGCCCGAAGCGGCCGACGGGGGTCCCATCGCGCTGGTACGGGAAGGGGATATCATTGAAATAGACATTGACCTTCGGCGTTTAAATGTCGTCGGCGCGGGCGGCAAGGAGCTGCCCCCGGAGGAAATGGAAAAAACGCTTTCACAGCGGAAAAAGGAATGGCGGCCCAAGCTCGTGAAGTACAGCAAAGGCGTCTTGCGGGTATACGCGAAAAACGCCGTTTCCCCGATGAAGGGCGGGTACCTCGAATGAAAGCCGAAATTCGGACGCGAAAGTTAGACTCCGAATTTCGGACAAGGCAAGCGGGCTATTACGACTGATTCCGGCGTTGTTTCCGGGATTCAGCCTGATAATTTTTTTAAGGAGAACTTATGAATGTCCTTTTTGAACCAAGCGGAGGAAGACTCATTCTTTTCGCGGTTATCGGCATCGCTTTCTTGCTGTTGCTGATTATCAAATTCAAGTTGCAACCGCTTCTTGCGATCCTTTTCGCCGCGGTACTCATCGGCATCGGCGTGGGTATGCCGCCGCCGATGATCATTGCGTCCATCAACAAAGGTATCGGCAACACCTTGCAAAGCATCGCGCTGCTTGTCGGACTCGGTTCGATGTTCGGCGCGATTCTCGAACTTTCAGGCGGCGCGGAAACGATTTCAACTACGCTGGTAAAAACCTTTGGCGAGAAAAAATCCGTATGGGCGTTGGGTATTACCGGGCTCATCATCGCCATACCGGTATTTTTCGATGCGGGGTTGATAATCTTGATACCGCTCGCCTTTGGACTTGCCCAAAAGACCGGTAAATCGACGTTGCTTTACGGCATACCGCTTCTCGGCGGGCTTGCGGTGGGACACGCTTTTATTCCGCCGACGCCCGGGCCAATCTTGGTCGCGGCAATGCTGAACGCGGATCTGGGGCTGGTCATCGCGCTGGGTCTTCTCTGCGGTACAATAGCGATGCTATTGGGCGGCGTGCTTTTCGGCTCTTATGTGGGGAAAAAACACCATGTTCCGGTTCCGGAACACGCCCAGGCGACTATGGAACTTTCGAAAGAGAACCGGAAGCTACCTTCTTTTGGTACCGTGGTTGCCATCATACTCACTCCGCTCGTCCTCATCCTCTTGAACACCGCGTCCGGCGCGCTTATCAACAATGGCGTCGAGTCGCTCAAGCCGCTTCAGGCTGTTCTTTCATTTGTGGGAACCCCTTTTATCGCGCTTACGATTGCCACGCTGCTCGCTCTGGCGCTGCTGGGCGTTAAAAACAAATACAGCCTTGCGGAACTTGAAAAGGTGATGACAAAATCACTTGAACCGGCGGGAATTATTCTTTTGGTTACGGCAGGTGGCGGGGTGTTGCGTTACATGCTCGAAGATTCCGGCATCGGCAAGGTAGTAGGCGACTTTGTGGCCGCCAACAATATGCCCGTGATTGTGGTCGCGTTCATTGTCGCGCTTGCGGTGCGCATTTCCGTGGGTTCAGCGACCGTCGCCATGACCATGGCTGCGGGGATCATCGCAGCCATGCCCGGCATCACGGCCCTTTCGCCTATTGACACGGCCTGCATCGTCATGGCAGTCGCGGGAGGGTCAACCTGTGCAAGCCACGTCAACGATTCGGGGTTCTGGCTGGTCAAGTCGCTTTTCGATATTGATGAAAAACTCACGTTCAAGACATGGACGGTGATGGAAACCATTGTCGGCGGGAGCGGCTTTATCGTGGCCTGCATCATTTCCATTATTTTTTAACCTTGAGAGCCTGTTTCAAAACACGCCTTATGGCGCCAGCTTTGAAACCGGCTCTTGTTTAAGTGGAAGCGGCGCAATAATTATTGCGCCGCTTTAATTATCGCACGGACCTCTTCCAAAGCTTGGAACAGGCTCAATTGATTATTAAATGGCGATCTGCTACTATAACCAGCATGGTGAACATGAAAAAAAACGCAAAAAAGATAATCTACAACGCAAAAGTCTATCTGCGCCGCCGGGAATTCGCTCAAGCCGTACTGATTGAGGATGGACGCATCGCGGCCGTTGGCGCGGACAGCGAGATGCTGGCGCACGCCCCTTCGGACGCCGTACATATAAACGCCCACGGCCGCCTTCTGCTGCCCGGTTTCTACGACAGCCACCTCCACCTCATGGGCGTAGGCCTCATGGCGCATGTCATCAACTTTTCAGGCATTTCTTCCCTTGAAGGGTGCGTCGCCTATGCGCGGGCGGAAATTGCGCGTAAAAGCCCTCCCCCCGGAATTATCAGGGGAGACGGCTTGAATCAGGAAAATTTTATCGGGGAAAAACACTTTCCAACGCGCCGCGATCTGGACAGAATCACAACCGAACAGCCGCTTTTCATAACCCGTGTGTGCGGACACATCGGCTTTTGCAACAGCAAGATGCTTGAGCTACTCGGTCTTTTAGGCGATGGTTCTGAAAACGCCGCCAGCGCCGCCCCGTCCGCCAGCGCGGTTTTTCTTGAAGGGGCGGAGCTTGACGAAAACGGCGAGCCTAGCGGCATATTGAGAGGACCGTGCCTTGCGCAGGCGCGGGAGATGTTTCCCGCCGCGACAGAGGGGCTTTTAGGCGATAATCTTGTATACGCCATGCGGCGCGCGCTTGAAAACGGCGTGACCGCGGTTGGAAGCTGCGACATTATTCAAGCGCGCGCCTTCTCGCGCGTCGTCGCGGCGTACCATTCGATCTACCGCAGGCAAAAACCCAATCTGCGCATAACGCTTCAAAACGGCGTGGCTGACGATCCAAAATACCTTGACGATTATATACAAAACGGGCATGTCACCGGCGCCGTACTGGAAGAATCCTACCTCAAGATAGGAGCGCTCAAACTGTTCGCGGACGGCTCACTCGGCTCGCGTACCGCGTGTATGCGGCGCGCCTACCATGACGATCCGGGGACGCAAGGCGTGCCGGAAATGGATTGGGCGCTGCTTCGCGGACTCATTGAGAAAGCCCACAAGCATGGTATGCAAGTAATCGTACACGCCATAGGCGACGCGGCTCTTGAAGAGGCAATCAAGGGGTTTGAGGCGCTCGGAGACCCGCGCAATCCGCTTCGGCACGGAATCGTGCATTGTCAGATCTCTGACAAGACGCTGCTGTCCCGTATGGCGAAAAGCAACATATTGGCGCTTGTACAGCCCATCTTTCTATCAAGCGATCTGTACATTGTGGAAAGCAGGGTGGGAGCGGCGCTTGCGTCCACCTCATACGCATGGGGAAGCATGGAACGGCTTGGCATCCGCGCGTCCTATGGCACCGACGCGCCGGTTGAGCCGCTCAACCCCCTGCTCGGCATCGCCTGCGCGGTCACTCGCAAAGACCTGTCCAAACAATACCCGGAGAACGGCTTTTATCCCGAAGAATGCGTCGATGTGTACACGGCTGTGGACAACTACACAACAGCCGGCGCGTACGCCCACTTTGACGAAAACCGTCTGGGGCGCATACAAGCTGGCTATGAGGCGGATATGGTACTCCTTGACAGGGATATTTTTACCATACCGCCGGATGAAATCCCTTCCGCCCATGTCCTGTGGACCATGATCAGCGGGGAAACGGTGTTTGAACGTCAGCCGGCTTCCGGATCGTTCTGAAACCGGCCGGCTGACGGACGCCCGCCCGCATGAGGGCGGGACGGCGCGTCATTTCACCAGCTTCAATGTCCCATAGCCCGAAGTGTCCGTGGCGGATCCGCCGGTCAGATCATTCCACATTGCGACGCTTTGACGCATGCCTTGGGGAGACGCGCCGTTTATCTGAACGTCAAAACCGACAAGCGTTCCATTCGCGGGTTTAATAGTCCTCAGGGGTATCCGCATCGCCACGGTGTACGCGGCGCCTGAGACAACGGCCGCCGATTTAAAGCCGCTCTTTGCTGAAGCGGGATTGAAACTCGCTTCATTGTCGAAATTCACCCTATACTGACCATCGTCTTTCTCAAACGCATTTGTCTTGCCGTTGTTTTCATCAATAAAGACTTCAACTGAATCCTGTTCCGCCGGATTTGCGTTGGTTTTGTTCATTACGGCGTTATGCACAGTAACAAGAACGTACAGGTTTTTGTCGTCCCACAGGGCTTTCGCGGTTCCCGTCGCCCCCTGCCAAGCCGTAAGATGCTGATTCACGGGAATTTCCGGCGCGCTGTTCCAGAGCGTGTCATTGCCGTCAAGTTTCGGCGTACCGTAATGGGCTTCGGCTTGTTTCGCCGCGCTTTTTGCGCCGCTTTTCAGATTTTGCGCTATGAACACATCCGGGTTAAGCACTCCGAAGAACGCGGGCTTCGGTTGAAATTCCGCGTCAAACATGGTCGGAGATCGCTCCGAGCGCCAGCTTGAGGCGTCATTCAGCCCCCACATGGTCACTCTCGCTATGGTTTCCGCGTGTTTTTTGAACACGTTAAAAAGCCTCGCGTATACGATGCCCTGGCTTATCCTCTGCGTCTCGGTCAACTCGTAATCCGTTCCAGCCTGCACGTCAAGTTCCGTAACGCTGACTTCAACGCCGAGCGAACTGAATCGTTCGATGGAAGCCTCCACATTGGACAGGTTGGTTTGAAGGTTGTAATGTCCCTGCATGCCAACGCCGTCTATAAGCGGCCTGCCGCCTACATCTGGATATTTTTCATTGAGTTCCTTCACCATATTGTAGACGGAGAGCGCTTTATTGCGGTTGTCCAGGTTGTAGTCGTTGTAGTAGAGCATGGCGTCTGGATCCGCTTCCCGCGCGGCTCTGAACACGATCTCCACATAATCGGGGCCTATTGTTTGATACCAGAGGGATTGGCGGAGCGACGCCCGCCAGTCCGCGGGATTTGCCGAATTGTCGTTGATCGCCTCGTTCAAAACATCCCATGATATGACCCTGCCCCTGAAATGCCCGGCTACGGTTCTCGCGTGGGTTGTGAGATTTTCAATAGCCTCTTCGCGGGATACGCCTTCCTCGTTCATCCATGCCGGAGACTGCTGATGCCACGCCAACGTATGCCCGTGCATCTTCATGCCGGCGGCGAGAACGGCGTCCACAATGGCGTCAGCCTGCTCAAATCTGAAATCCCCCTTGTTCGGCTGTAAGGGCTGCGGCTTCATGGCGTTTTCCGCAGTCGCCGCGTTGTGGTGCGTCGTCAATAGGTATGTTTCATCTTCCGATAGATACTGGCGCGGCATGATGTTTCCGATGAGAAAATAGTTTTCATAAACGGTTTTAAGCGGCGTGATCCGCAAAGGCGGCGCGCCGGCTTCTTCCATTGAATCTCCAGAGCCAGACGGCATAGCGATTCCTCCTTGGTGAGTTTGAGATTGCTCTTTAAGACACGCGCCAAAAAGCAAGACACCGCACAAAAACAACAGAATTGTTTTTGAAGTTTTGTCAGGTTTACCCATAGTCATTCCTCAGAGCATTTCACAAAACTCGGTTAGTTTTGTGAAATGCTCTTGAAAAAGCGGTCTGAAGTCCGCTTTTTCGTATAAATTTAAGGCGGCTTTCCCCAAAACTGTCGCTCCGCGCGTTTTGGGAAAGGCTCTCATGCGAGCCAGTTTCAAGACGCGGGGGTTTGAAACAGCCGCATGTTTTTATTATATTTGAACTCATATGTCTGTCTATAGGGAAAATTTCTTTTGATTTTTTTTATATTGTGATTTTTACACTTGACAGCGCATACAATTTCATAGCATAATTATTATAATTATGAAAATAGCTATTTACACAGACGGCGGCTGCCATGGAAACCCTGGCCCCGGCGGTTGGGCCTACGTAATCGTGGGCAATAGAAAAATTCTCGCCGAAAAATGGGGCGCGGATGTGTATACCACCAATAACCGTATGGAATTGGCGGCGGTGGCAAACGCTTTGGAAGCCATGCCGGAAGTGTTGAGCGCCTTAAGCAAACGCTCGCATGAAATCTCGGTGTATACGGACTCTCAATACGTGCAGAAGGGCATCAGCGAATGGATTTTCCTGTGGAAAAAGAACGGCTGGCGCACTTCGGAAAAGAAACCTGTGAAAAATCAGGATCTATGGCAAAAATTAGACGCGCTCGCCGCATCGGTAAGCTCGCTTCCCATAAAATGGAAATGGGTGAAAGGACACGCGGGGAACACCTACAATGAAATCTGCGATAAAATGACGCAGGACGCCATTGAGAGCGTCAAAAATTCGCGTTAAAAATGAGGCTTTCCCAAAACTCGGTTAGTTTTGAGAAAAGCTCAAATTTATTCAAATTTCTCTTGTCTTTTTGGTGAATATTGAGTATCCTCTAAGTTAACGACTGTTCGTTAACTTCTATGACACGGGAAGATATTATCACGACCGCCTTTCAGGTTTGGGGGCGGCAATTGTACCAATCCACCAGTCTCACCGCCATTGCGGATGCGCTCAATGTCAGCAAACCCGCGTTGTACCGTCATTTCAAAAACAAAAACGATTTGCTTGACGCCATGCACCGGTACTTTCTTGACGCTTACGCGGCTTTCCTCAAGCCTTTTTACGATACGGCTGTTACGAAACAAAAAAATGAAGGCGTCCTTATGATAATACGGACAATGACAACGTTTTACGCGCGGAACGAGGATTTTTCCATCTTTTTCTTGATTCAGATTTATGGGAACAGCGCGATGAAGACCATGGGGCGGCAGCTTCAGGAGCGCGGCGTTGATCTGGCGCGTTGCTATACAAATCATTGGCAGACGGACAGGTTTGTCGTCGCCACTTTGACTTTTATCCTCGCCTATTTTCATAAACACCGGCCGCTGGCGGAAGGCGGGAAAAAACCGGTCGCCGATGAGGACATAGAAAAACTAACCGATTTTACGGCGGAAATAGTTCTGTACGGACTGCGCTTCGAAAAGGCGAAGATAGAAGCGCTTGATTATGAAGGCATTGAAAAGAAAGCCAAGTCCGTACCGGTCGCGGACGAAAAAAACCATCTTTTGAAAGCTATAGGCTCGGCGGTTGCGAAATCGGGTCCGTGGAGAGTCTCCATAAAAGAAATAGCGCAAAAATCCGGCTTGTCAAAAAGTTCCCTGTACTGCCACTTTGAAAACAAGCGGGACATGATCATCAAATTTTTTGTGAGCGAATTTGAGCGGCTTATCGCGTTTGCGGAAGAAGGGAAACGTTTGTCTGAAAAACCCGAAGAGCAGTTGTATCTTATAATGAATGGCATTGCAAACTACCTTCTTTCGGCGCCGGACATTTTGACCGCCCTGGATTGGCTTAAAACGAGAAGGGCGATCTCTCCGGCAGGCAAACAAAACACGGGTGTCGGGGGGGGGGGGGGGTGCGCCGCTCATGGCGCAGACTCCAGCTTGCTCCATTTCTCCGTCCTTTTTGCGGATGTAATTCCCCGGAACGAGTATTCCGCGTTGACGTATCATCTGATACTTTTTCTTATTATCAATACGCTTATGGGTCGAAAAGAACAAATGGAAGTTTCAAGCCAAGATGACAGTAACCTCCGTTCATTGTATAGGTTTGTTACTTTAGGAATTGATGGAAGTCGCGCGTATGCGGGCTAAGGGCGCATGAAACGTACGTTTTTGCCGTCCTGCATTTACATGTGGGAACCTCTAAAAACGCGAACCTTCGGTTAGCGAACCTTCGGTTCGACAGTTTTTAGAGGTTTTCTTACCCTATGGAGAAAATTGTTTTTGCGTAATTCATTACAAATAAAGAATTGGCAATTTTCTCCGAGGAACCTCTGGAAACTCAACCGGAGTTTCCAGAGGTTTCCATGTGTAAATGCGATTTTATGCGAATTTGCGGTTCGGCATAGGTGCGTTCCGCAAAGAAAAAGGAATCGTCTATGAAAAGATGGAGAAGGGAGGGCGTAAGTGTGCGCTTGTCGCTCTTGTTACAACTGGCGTTTTTGCAAACGGCGTTTTTACAAACGGCGTTTGTTTTTGGACAGGAAGATTCGCCTGCTCCAGGCGCGTCCCCGGCTGCCGCGCAGACGAGACAAATCTCGCTGGAAGAGGCGGCGGCTTTGGCGGTCAAAAACAACCTGAGCCTGCAATCTTCCACGGTGAATCTGGACGCTAAGAAGCGGAAGCGGGACACCTCGTGGAACGTGTTTATCCCCAGCGTAGATCTGCGCGGAACCCTAGGCCGGCAGAATATCGGGACAACGGCAAGCGGTTTCGTTCCTTCCGGGTACTTTACCACGGGACAAAATCAAGCTGGACAGGAAGGTCTGGTTCTCGGCGTCGCGCCGTATTCCAGGGAAGTCGACCCCATGTGGCTCATTCAGGGCAACCTGTCGCTGTCCCTCCAACTGAATGTTTCGGCGTTTGAAGGCATGGAAAACACCAAGCTGGATTATGAGAGCGGGCTTCTCAGCTACGCGAAAGCGAAAGCGCAGTTGGAGCGGGATGTACGGAAGGCGTATTACAACATACTCCTTTTGCGGGAAAACATCAAAGTCAAAAAAGAAAGCTACGCCGCGGCGGAACGGCAGGAAGCTACGGCGCGGGCGAATTACCGCGCCGGGCTTGCGCCGGAACTGAGCCTTTTGCAGGCGCAGGTCGCCAAAGAAAACTTAAAGCCGGAAATCGACGAGCTTGAAAACAATTACAAGATGCTGCTTGCGAATTTCGCCATGTATTTGGGGATGCCCTATGACACCGCATTTGAACTTGAGCCGTTGGACATATCGGTTGATTTTCTTGACATGGATATAAAAAATCTCATTAATCAAGCGGCGAACAACAAACCGGACATATTGGAAATCAAACAGCAGATACGGTTGCTGGAAAGCGCGCGTAGACAAACATTTTACCAAATATACACGCCGACGCTTTCCTTGTCGTGGAACATGGATCCAATGTGGCGCGGCGATCTTTTCAACAACCCCACATTCGAGTCGAACATTTGGAAAACCCAGTCTTCCGGCATGTTCAGCTTTACCCTCGCGTTCCGTCTAAACGGCTTTCTTCCCTGGGGAACCGAAAGGCAAGGGTTGAGAGACCTTGACAACGGCGTCAAAACCGCCAATATAGGGCTTGCCCAAGCTGTACAAGGCGTTGAAATGGAAGTATACAACATTGTCCTCTCGCTGCAAAAAGCGCAGGCCTCTATTGAAGCCCTGCAAAGGACCGTGGACTTGGCGGAACGCTCGTACCGCGCGACGGAACAGGCGTATGGCGCCGGCCTGCAAAGCCTTTTAGATGTACAGAACGGGAGGGATCAACTTAATCAGGCGCGTTTGGGACTGTTAGCCCAGCATTATACGTATATTCTGGGACTTATCGATCTTGAGTATGCCACAGGGGTTCCATTTGGGACGCTCACGGGCAATGGATGAGGGGTGGT
>JAIRLZ010000007.1 GCA_031259035.1 Treponema sp.
CCGCGGCAACCTATGGCTGGAAACTCAACTACGGCGAAATCGCGCTCATGTGGCGGGGCGGCTGTATCATCCGCAGCGTGTTCTTAGGCGACATCAAGAAAGCCTTCGACAAGAACCCGAATCTCGCAAACCTGCTGCTCGACGACTACTTCAAGGACAAAATCGAGGCCGCCCAGTCAGGTTGGCGTACCGTGTGCGCTGCCGCCGTCCAGTCGGGCATTCCCCTCCCCGCGATGACCGGGGCGCTGGCCTACTACGACGGCTACCGGTGCGAAAAACTGCCCGCCAACCTCTTGCAGGCCCAGCGCGACTACTTCGGCGCACACACCTACGAGCGGCTTGACACAAAACGCGGCCAAGTCTTCCACACCAACTGGACCGGTGAAGGCGGCTCAACCGCGTCAACGACGTATACGGTGTAACTCGGTGTAGGAGGGGCGTTCGTCACGGCGAGCGGGCGAATCAATCTGGCAAGGGGCGTGTTTTGATTGCGCCCCTGCCGCCCGTGATGACCGCTTCTTTATCCCTTCATGGCATACTTGCGGCCAAGGAGATTAGGCAAGGGTGGGAACGGTCTTGGGTATCCGTTTTGTCTTTGAAACGCGGCCGGCAGCCCGCCGCGACCGGATTTGACACCCCTTATCGTGAATAATAAGTTCAAAACACCATCTTGTTTGTGATATTTTATCATGCTTCTTAACCTGAGCGCAACCTTTTTTGCCCACGACCTGCTTGACCGTGTTGCCCCTGATGTGTTTGGCTCAGGGCGATCCGCTTAATAGTGCCTGCCTCACGGGGGAAAGTCCGGGGAGTGGTTCTTCCCTAAATGGGAGCAGGGCCCTAATACAGCGCGTCCGGGGACAGAAGTTGTTTATTTGGATGATTGGGGATGGGCCGGGTGAAGGAAGGGAAGCATGCTCATACGCAGGAGCCTTGCCAACCGGGGTGTATTCGAGAATATTTTTATGCGTCCGTCCTGTATGATTTTCGCTCATCGGTTGCATATTTTTCACCATTTCGGTACCATACTGGAAGTTATATGGCATCGTCATGGAAAGATACAACGATTCACTCATTCAGCAGGACGTATCTGGAGAGTTTTACTTCCCATGAGCTGTTGACGGTCGCGGCTCAACTGGCAGTGGATTTGCCGCAGGGGTTTTCGGATCGGACACAGATTATCTGTGAGATTCTGGATGCGGTTGATGAGCGGGTAAGACCGGCGGCGGTTCAGGGCGGCGAGCGAGAGCGGAATTCTGCCGGGACGGAAGCTGCACAGGACCCTAAGAGTAATCCGTTTCTCACGGCGAGGATACCTGAACGGTACAACATCACCTACATCAGGGCACTGGTGCGCGATCCTCTGTGGTTCTTTGTCTTTTGGGAAGTCAAGGAGTCGCTTCGGGAACAACTTCTCAAAACGGATGATTTTGAGGGGTTTTGTCTGCGGATTAACGCCTTGAAAAAGGCGGCGGTTTTTTCATCGTACAGCGTTTCCGTTGAGAATAACGACAAGGCGTGGTATCTGGATTTTCCGTCAGAGGGGGACGAATTTTTCGTGGAACTCTGTGCGCGGGTTGGCGGAAGGGAGGATGCGCTGGCGAAGACGCAATCTTTCCGCCAGCCGGGCATTTTACCAGCGTATGAGGGAAACGTGAGCCCGATTGCCGCGCTCTCCGGCATCAGGGAGCTTCCTGTTTTGCGGGAAAAGACGAGGGGGAACGCCCGGTGAGTCAAAAAGCCCTGTGTCTGCTGGTCAATGCCGCCATTCCCTTTGTTCCTGGCAACGTTTTGCCGCCTGAGGGAAAACACGGTGAAGACGAGCCGTATGTTATGCCGAAAAATCCCTGCTGGACACCCGCTGAAATTCGTTTTTTCGAGGAGATAAACGAAAATCTCATGCCGCTTCTTTTGACCTTCGAGCGGCTTGAACAGGACAAGGTGCCGTTCAAAATGGCACTGGCACTTTCCCCGTTGCTCTGTTCCGCGCTGGACAACAAGAAGGTCATCGCACGGTACCTCAAGTATCTTGACCGGCAAATCACGTTTGGCAAAAAAGAAAGCACCCGCAGTATGGAAAGCCAGCCGCTGGCCGCGCTGGCAAACGGTTATCTTGAACATTTTGTCCAAACCAGGAAGTATCTTGAAAAAAAAGACTGCAACATTCTGGAAATGTTCAGGCATTTCAATCGGATCGGCAATCTTGAAATTCTGGCGAGCCCCGCGACCGATTGTTTTTTGCCTTTCTACACCTCGTATCCGGAGGTGATTCGCGCCCAGTTGTCCGCGTCCCTTTCGTCCGCGAAGAAGTTCTTAGGCGACGAACCTGCGGGACTGTGGCTTACCAATATGGCGTACAGCGCCGAGTTGGACGATTCTATTCTTGACTATAACTTTAACTACACGGTGGTCGACACGCATGGGCTGCTCCTTGCCGACCCGCCGCCGTCTACCGGTTCTTTTTATCCGGTACGTACCAAAAAGGGGCTTGTCGTGTTCGCCCGTGATTTCTATCTGTCCAGGGCTTTACGAGAGATGGACGGGGAATGTTATCGGGATAATGCGCGGGATGCGGGCTACGAGCTTCCCCGTGAGGCGGTGGAGAGTTTTTGCGGCGCGGAGGGCGAGCGGAATCCCATCGGTTACAAATACTGGTTCCGGTCGCGGCAGTCAGGCTGTATTCAGGGCATCTATTACAACGCCGAAAAAGCGCGTAAAGAGGCAGAGGACGCGGCGAAACGCTATGTGTCCGCCTGTGAATCGCGTCTTGAAAAGGCAGAGGCCGCCTTGGAAGGCGTAAGTCATCCGTTTTCAATTATCGCCGTTGACATTGATACGTTCGGCAGGAAATGGATAGAAGGGTCGTCGTTCCTTGAATCTTTTTTCCGTGAAATACACGCCCGGAAGGTGGAACTCACCACGCCCTACGCCTTTTTGAACCATTTGAATAGCGAGGTCTCCGCAATGAACAAAACCGCGTCATTGGAAACGGTTACGCCGCTCTACTCCTCGTGCGGGAGCATGGGCTATGCGGAAGTCGTTCTGGATTCTGCCAATGACTGGATTTACCGCCACATCTTTAGGGCCGTCGAACGCATGAGGGAAATCGCGGAACGGTTTGACGATTCCGGCATACGGGAACGTTTCCTAAATCAGGCTGCCCATGAGCTGATGCTGTCTCAAAGCGCGCTACTGGCGGTGATGCTTTCCGATGAGAGCAAGGCGGCCTATGCCAAGGCCGAGATCGAAGAACACTTAAAAAATTTTACCGCAATCTACGAATCGCTGGGGCATAACTTTATGAGCGCGAAGTGGCTTTCCTTTCTGGAAAACCGCGACTATGTGTTTCCCGAACTGAACTACCGGATGTTCAAAAAGTACGAAGTTACACGAAGGCAGGGCTTATTATGAAATATGTTATCATTTCCGACATCCACGGCTCCTCTTTGGCGGCCAAAAAAGCGGCCGCCCGTTTTGAGCAATCGGGGGCCTCATTTCTCTGCATTCTGGGAGACATTCTCTACCACGGTCCGCGCAACAGCCTTCCCGGCGGCCACGACCCAAATGGCGTCGTCGATATCCTCAACCAACACCGGGAGGCCATCATCGCCGTGCGGGGAAACTGTGATGCGGAGGTTGACCAACTCTTGCTCAACTTCCCCTGCATGAGCGATTACGCGCTTGTCGTTGACGAGGGCCGGCGGCTTTTTCTCACCCACGGACACGTCTATATGGAAGACGAACTGCCCTACGCCCTCCCTCCCGGCAGCGTGCTGTTTTCAGGCCACACCCACATCTGGCGGCTTGAGGAGAAAGGCGGCATCATCTATTGCAATCCGGGTTCCGTATCCCTGCCCAAAAGCCTCGCCCCGGGCAGCCCCGCCGTCCCAACTTTCGCTGTCTACGAAAGCGCCGGGGGAAAAACAGCCATCACTGTGCAAAGGCTCGACGACGGCGGCATTGTGGCGGAGATGCGGCTGCATAGCGCCCCCTAACAAGCCCCTCGCCCACCTATGCCCCGCCCTAATGCAACGCTGATTAACTTGATGCTGTGCCAACGGCTGACAGTAGTCAGCGGCTGACAGTAGTCAGCGGCTGACAGTAGTCAGCTTACGTTGGCATTCGCGTTGCCCTAAAGAGAAAGCTCATTTCATTGCGCTTTCTCCCCCATTAAAGTAACACTGATTGCGCCAACACAGTTGGCGGCTTCCCGGTTGAATAAATCAGTGTTGCCCTGGGGCTTCCGGCAGGAATGGGCTCTTTCATGCTCATCATATACTTCATCCTCCTGCAAGCCTTGGGGGGGGGGGTGAACGGCGAACCTCCGGTTCGCATTCACTTGTCAACAACAAAAATGAAAATTTTACTTGACTGTCTTGTATGAATTGTGTATATTATCTCTATGATTGCTTGGGATTTTTTTAACAATGTTATAATCGGTTTTCCGCCTGTGGCGTTTGCCCTTCTTTTGGCCGCCACCCTTGCCGCTGTGGCACTCTTTATCGCGGGGTTCGCCAAACATGGGGTCAACTTCCTGAAATACGGCTTCAAGCAGATGGCTTTGGATGCCTCGCTGGAAAAGCGCTTTGACGACTTGGATAAAAAAATGACCGGATGGATAGACAGGATCGGCGGGCGAATGGACGAACTCGGTGAACGAGTTGATAAACTCGGTGAACGAGTTGATAAACTCGGCGTACGGCTGGACAGGATCGAGATCAACCACTTTGGCCATCTTAAAAAATATCTTACCGTGTTAAACGGCATACTCCTTGACAAGAATGTG
>JAIRLZ010000011.1 GCA_031259035.1 Treponema sp.
AAAAAATATCATCACTCTCAACGGCTCTGATGAAATTCATTCATATCCGAGAAACGCATCATGCCGCCGTGTCCCCCCACAACCTCTTGCGCGCGCCGTTTCGCGCGGGCAACTCCTCATGGCTTCCGTATTCTATAATGGCCCCTTTGTCCATAACGAAAATGACATCGCATTTTTGTACTGTGGCAGACCGGCGCGCTATCATCACGGTTGTCTCGCTTTCGCGCAATGTCTCGATTGTCTGATGAGTCAATGACCTCCGGCAAAGCCGGAAGCTTGAAATTCGTGAACCGCTCAAAGCGGTTGGTTTGGAACCGCCTAAAGGCGGTTGTTGTTAGTTTTCTTTGAATAATTCCAGTTGATCCAGCCGTTTATCCTCCGCTTCCTGTCCCCGGATATACTTTCTGATTGTCTCTTCATCCCTCCCGACCGTTGACACATAACACCTTTTTGCCCGGAAGTTTTGTCCCGTGAAGTCTCACTTCCTCCCTAAATAATTTCGGGCTGTCGCTATCGCGTTTTTCCCTTTGATATATCCCACCACTTGGGCTGCCGAGTATTTCGGGGTATCTCTAGCAGCGCATGGATATGGTCCGGGCACAAATGGCCTTCCACTACCTTACTTTCTTTTTGCCGTGCCAACTCATGGAATATTTCTCCCAGATATTCCTCAACTCTCCGTATAATTTCTTCTGGCGATTTTTGGTAGCCATACCACATGACACTTGCATTCCCATACGCTATGCGTTAGACTCTTTACATCTTGCATTACTGCCTCCTGCCCTTTGAACTTTGGCGGTTCACTGACAGGAGGTTTATTTTATAATCCAGGAATTGTCAAACCCTTTGAGTCCCCCGGCAAAGCCGGGGGTTTACCTATTTTAATGAGCCGCTCGCTTTCTGAATCCATGTTGCCGGTCGCACTGACGACCGGCCCCATACAGCTCTTGCTTTGGGTCTTCGCCTGTCCACAGTCCGGACGCCGGATATTGCAGGAAGCCGTCCTGCGCCGTCCATTTGCGGTTGCGGCAGGCGAAACCAGCCGACGGGGCGATCCGCCAGTTCAACACATGCACGTCATAGCCCAGCGCAACCGAAACGTCAACGTGTTTGTCCAGATACGCCTCATGTTTGAGTAGAGGGAAGTCCCGCCGCCGCCGGTCAGAAAATCGAAGTCCTTCATTGTCCCGTTTCGCGCCAGAACAGCGGAAAGCGCGTTCAGCCGGAGGAACGTGCCTGACAACGCCGCCTGTCCTGAAAACGACAGCACCGGAATGGCGCCGTCTTTCCAGTCAAGGCGGCTGATGCATTTATCGCCCTCGTAGACGTATTCCCACGTTAGGCCGCTTAAAACACCCGCCTCCGGCGTGAAGGCGAAGGATAGATTATTTTGAGCCGCCGCGATCTGATGGAGAAACACAAACAGGCAGCAGAAAGCCCCATAGGTTTTATACATTCAGATAGACTTTAGAACATTTACCTAAACAAAGGTATATCCCAGCCGCCCAGGAAGCTGTCTAAATATCTTGTCAGAGACCGGTATGTGTAAAACCATGCGATATCCCGTTTGACAGCCGGCAAATCCTCTTTGGGTAAAGTGTCGTACAACGTATAGGAATCGTCGCAAATTTCCGCTACCACCGCGCCGCTGTCGTCAACCGCCTGGAATTTCTGCCCCTGCCTGTAAAATAATCTGGCGAGGTCATTTTCATTTTGGTCAAAAATACCGGTCCGGCGCTCTATTTCTTCATCAGACATTTTAGAATCGTTTACCAATACGTATTCGGCTTCCTTTGTCAGGTAAAGTTTATACGTGTTCTTTTCCGCCATGAAGGTTCCAAGCGGGAAGGGGAAGTTTCTTATTATGTCACGAGATACCAATGTCCGCAATTCCATGTATTCTTTATTTGCGTCTGTTGTGTGGCTAAAGCCCTCGTCCCCTATACGCGGAAATGACGGATCACCGCTGTATTCAAGCAATTTGCCGCGTCCTTCCTCGCCGCCCGAATATGCGTGAAGAAACATTTCCGCCTGTTCTGTTTTTCCGTCAAAAGTGAATGCGCCGTCCCATTGATATACCACATACCACGGGCCGATGAAAATTGTTTCGTCTTCGTTTGGATGTACCCATTTGGCCATCACTTTGCGGGGTGAATCATCGAGCCGCCGGATATTTCCCGATATGTTTATTCCGTTTCGGGGTTTGAGTTTCTCCTGCCGGGGAAAAACATAGGTAAGATACCCGCTCTCAATGACAGATCCTGTAGTCTCAAAGGAATGATCGATAACATTGCCGGTTTTCTCGTAGGAATGACGCGCTATCGTAATACAGGATCCGAACATGGCCGTTAAAAGAATTGCGCTTAGAAAAAGTATTGTTCTTTTCATTTTTTGTCTCCTGATAACTTAGAATAATCAGCGCTTAATATTTAATATCTAGTATCAAGCGCTGATTTTAAAACCGCCGCCGTTTAGAACACGGTATAAGGTTTTACAATCTCTTTGTTAAAGCTCGCTATCGGCTCAGAATTGTATCTTGCGCCGATGAAGCCAATTCTGAAACCCAAAATTGTCCCTACATCAATGCCGATTTTACCTGTGCCATAAATATCAGCGACAAAATTTAGGGAGGCTTTCCCTGTTACCGGCATTTTGTTTTGTTCCAGTAGTTTTTTCACGTTAGGAAGGGCGGAAAGCGCGTTCAGCCGGAGGAACGCGCCTGACAACGCCGCCCGCGCCGAAAAAGACACCGCCGGAATGGCGCCGTCTTTCCAGTCAAGGCGGCTGATGCATGCGCCGCCCTCATAGACGCATTCATGCGTCGCGCCCATAAAAACTACGGACTCTGATGTGAAGGCGAAGGATAGATTATTTTGAGCCGCCGCGATCTGATGGAGAAAAATAAACAGCCAACAGAAAACCCCGCGCGTTTTACGTCTATGGCGCAAGAACAGTTCCCCTAAGTTCCAAACATATATGCTGGACAACCGAGAAAGCCGCGATCGCCATTTGTAACTGCTCAATTGAAATGTCAGGCGGCAGCTCGTATATCCGATAAGAGTACCTGTCAAAATCAGCATAAATAATTCCATATTCATCTTTTATGAGCAACCTTGAATTTTCCGCAATCAACGCCACAAATTTATTGTATGCCGGTTCCCCGAATTCAATTATTAACTTTTTGCCTTTGATGCTCAACTGAGTTAATCGTTCGGGAATATAGTCTGCGAAAAGCGGAATACCGCAAGGTATGTCGAATTTCGGGAATTGGTATACTTTGGACGCGCTCTTGACTTTTATCCCTGACATTTCGGTTTCCATGACGGAATTACCCTGGCTCATTAGTCCCTGTATTTTTAACGGGGATTCCTTGCCGGCGACAATAACAGAACCCGACCACTGCCGGAACCAAACGCGCCTTTCGGAATTACCGGACGGAAATAGCGTCCCCAGGGAGAATCTCCCCCAAACGCCCGGAAATAACTATGTCCGCCGGGTTAGGCCCTTGCCGCGAAACAAAATATCCCGCCGTGATGCCGGCCCGCCGGCTTTCCATATAATCATCCGGCCTGTTATAACTGAGCGTTGTATGACAAGACAAAAAAAGCATATTGACAGCCGTAAGAAAAATCACCCATTCGCGCTTTTTCATTCTGCCTCCATATATTTATGGTATCAATTTGTTATAGAGGATATCGAAAACAAAGTGGTTTTTCAATATCCCCGCTATCGTCAGATAGTCCTCCTGAAGTAACCGTTCACAGCTAGTGGACTGGATTTAGGAGAGTGGGGGATGGTCGCATGCCAAAATTTGCGGATATACAGTCTTTCTGATCAGTGAG
>JAIRLZ010000205.1 GCA_031259035.1 Treponema sp.
TAGCCGAGAGCGTTGAACTTTTTCAGCAGGTTGGGGGAGACCAAATGCTCGACCAGTTCGCCGAGTTTGTTGGTGAGCTTTCCCATCGCCTTGTTGAGTTCGCCTTTGGATTCTTTCAAGAACCGGTCGGTCTCCGCTTTGGATTCTTTCAAGAACCGCTCGGTCTCTTCGTGCTGTTCCGCAAGCTCTTGAAAACGCCGGTCGGTCTCCGCTTTGGATTCCTTCAAAAATCGCTCGGTCTCCGCTTTCGATTCTTTCAAGAACCGCTCTGTCTCCTTGTGCTGTTCGGCAAGCTCTTCGTGCTTTTCCGCAATTCTTTGTATAGTTGCCCAGACCTGTTCAAAGGTCAGCCCCATCTGTGGTTCCACTGTCATAACCGCCTCCGTATCTTTTGGATAGTATACCATTCCCGCTTGGAAAAGCAAGCCATTCACTCGCGCCTTCTCCACCACGCTTTGGGGTATATGGCGCCGTCTGGCGCTAGCCAGTGTGTTGCTTCTCCTCAAAGCAGGACGGGTCTCCAGCGGGGCGTATCGGCTCCAATGGAAAGGCGGCGTCCTTGCCTTCTCCACCACGCTTTGTAGAACGCTTTCTTTAGGCATGGGGAGTTGTCAAAGGGAAATACGCAATTCCCGGCCATAGACCCCCCTGGCGATTCGCTCAAGGGTCTTTACCGTAGGATTTGCCTTGCGGGGGTTTTCAAGGCGCTGGTACGACTGATAGGAAAGCCCCATTTTCCGGGCTATGTCGGTTTGGCTCCGCTCCCCCCGAAGTTCCCGGAGCCGGAGGGACAGGGCGATATGGGGCGCAACCGTTACCGGACACCCGTCCTTACAGACAGGCGGGGGGATTGCGTTACCTTGGGAAATATCGGCTTCCATACAGCCGTCAAGGGCTTCCTTTGCCATTGCCAAGGCTTCCTCATAGGAAAACCCGCACGTAACGATATTAGTCATATCGGGGAATTGGGCTATATACTCATCCCCCTCTTTCTTGATGGCGCAGTAGTAGGTCATATACCCTCCCTATTCAATCCCCGCTTCTTTGAGGATTTTTTTTGCAAAGTTCCCTATGTCCTTATTCCCATGAAAAGGAACTGAAACAGGGCGGCAACCGGCTGAGTATATCATATTTTCTTAGTGTGAACAGGCCTTAGAGAACATTGGATAAGCCGCAACTGCCAAACTCATAAAGAATGAGCAATGTTCTCCAAGAGCCTATTCCAAAACTAACCCGAACCGCAGGTTCGCAACCGCAGGTTCGCTGAACTCGTGTTCGCGCATGTAGTTCGCGTTTTGGGAAAGGCTCTAAGGATAAAAACGGCAGCCGAAATGTGAAGCCGTTTTAATTCTAGCGTAGGGAACCTCTGGAAACTCCGGTTGAGTTTCCAGAGGTTATAGTACCGCGCCCAGCAAGAAGAGCGCCACTATCGCTATATTATCCAGCGAAACGCCTATCCTGACCGTGTTGACGCTGGTGTATTCGGCAAACAGGGATGTATTCATATAATAGAGCCTTTTTTGCCCGGAACTATAATCAACGACCGGTTTTCTGCCTATGGGCAAGGTCGCAAAAGAAATGCGCGCTCCCGCCGCCCCGTAAAACCCGTCGCCCGGAAGCCGCGCAAAAGGATTGATGAAAAACCCATAACCGCCGCGTACATACACGCCCATGTTAAAGCTCGTCCAATCGCTCAATCTAAAAACAAAAGGATTGTAGTATAGTTCCAGAGGAAGAAAGAAAAAAGGGAACGTATCGAAACTCCCATACTCAACAGAAAACGGGCTTATTTTGACGCCTAATCCGGTATATGTCTCAAAGATGTCAAATGAAAAAAACGTACAGGCAAAGTTCACCGCGCCCATGTCTCCGCCTCCATTGCTGAACGCGAATCTAAATTCCCCCAGCGTCCACGCAAAATCAATGTCCGCCGTGTGCGCCGCATCCGGCGGCTTTAGACAAAACAACATAAACAGAAAAACAACCTTCCATTTCATCCCATTTTTACTCCTTTCACCTCGCGTTTCAATGGATTCCCTCATAAAACCTCCCTTAAAGTTGTGGTTCACTTTCCCACGCAAAACGAACTGAACATGACCTCAAGAATATCCGCAGTGGACACCTCGCCGGTGATCTCGCCAAGACAGTCGACCGCTTCCCTCAGCGAAGGCGCGATAATATCAAGCGCCCGCCCCTTGTCCGCCATATCCAGCGCATCCACGACCTGTTCCACAGCTTTGTCGATGAGCGCCTTCTGCCTCGCCGAAGCCACCCCTATTCGTCCGCCCTCCGCATCCGCTTTCCGCCCCGCAAGCGCTTCCGCAATCCGCGCCGGGAGATTTGGAACGCCTTTTCCCGTTTTGGCGCTGACGCGCTCCACGCCGGCAGGCGGATCCGTCATATCCCGCGCAACATCGTCCTTATTCCATACCATAATAAGAGGCTTGCCGGCAATTTCTTCGGAATGAAGAAGCCGCTTGTCCTCGTCGACAAGCCCAACCGTACCGTCTACTATATATAATATCACATCAGCGCATTTTATCAACTCAATACTGCGTTCCACGCTGTTTTTTTCTATGGCGTCGCTTGAATCCCGAATGCCGGCGGTGTCGGCAAGCCTGACCGGGATGCCTTCAACGGCGATCCACGCCTCAAGCCAATCACGGGTGGCGCCAGGCGATTCAGAGACGATTGCGCGGTCTTCTTTAAGGAGCCGGTTGAAGAGGCTGGACTTGCCGGCGTTTGGTCTTCCGGCAATGACCGCGAGCGCGCCTTCCTGATACAGGTTTTCTATATGGAAGGACGCGGCCAATTCCCGCAACTCAGCGAGCGCCTCTCGCGCCAATTCCCGTTGCGGCAACATGCCGGAGCGTTCGTCCGCGTCCGCTTCCGCGAATTCATCCTCAGAGTAATCAAGAAACAGCTCCGCGCCTGCCAGCACGCGCACCAGCTTCTCTTTAATGGCGCGAATCTCCGTTTCCAAGTCTCCCGAAAGCCGGCGAACCGCGCCGGCATGAGCTTTGTCAGTTTTCGCGGACACTATTTCCATGACGGATTCAGCCCGGGTGAGGTCCAGTTTGCCGTTCATAAACGCCCGAAACGTGAATTCACCGGGAAGCGCGTCCCGAAACCCGGCGTCGTGAAGCGTCTCCAGCGCG
Source organism: Treponema sp. (assembly GCA_031259035.1). Classification (GTDB taxonomy): domain Bacteria; phylum Spirochaetota; class Spirochaetia; order Treponematales; family Breznakiellaceae; genus JAIRKH01. The sequence continues at coordinate 3,159 of JAIRLZ010000205.1, forward strand.
GCTTTTGCGACCGCGTATCCGCCGTGGCAGGAAATATCCGCGCCGTCCTCGCCCGTATAGGATTTGGGAGCGCGGTACACCGAAACCAGCGTTTCGTCAAGGCGGCTGCGATCTTTGCCAAGTATCCAGCCGTACACAATCGTATTGCCGGCGGCGGTTGTCAGCTTTCGCGGCGCGGAAAAACGCTCCGCGAGCAGTTCTATGGCGTTCTTGCCCGATGTCCGTATGACGGCGAGAGCGCCCTGCCCCGGCGGCGTCGCCACTGCCGCTATGGGCGAATCATCTCCGTAAAACATCACGGTTCCCCCTTAAAAAACGACTCGGCCTCTTTGGTTCCGGGGCTTGTCATTATCGTATGGGCGTCGCCTATTTCCACTATGCGCCCTTCGACCATGACCGCTATTTTGTCGCCCAGAATCGAGGCTTCTTCCCTGTCGTGGGTGACGAAGATGCAGGGAATGCGGGAAGCGCGGCGTATCTCCAGAAATTCCTTCCACAACTCGCGGCGCAAGCGCGGATCCATGCTGGAAAACGGCTCGTCCATGAGGAGCGCCTGCGGCGCCGCGGCAAGCGCGCGGGCAATGGCGACCCGTTGCCGCTCGCCGCCCGAAAGGGTATGCACCTTTCTGCCGGTGAAAGAAACCG
>JAIRLZ010000105.1 GCA_031259035.1 Treponema sp.
CACCAGCCCCCGCCGCAATACCCCTTATTGAATATACTATTCATCTGGCCCCCAGTGCCACCGAGTGCAGGGGGGGGGGGGGGCCCGTCTTTACTATATGCGCTGTCTTCTTTAAGCTATGCGCTTTTTTGCAAACCATCCGTTTCCTCCTTGTAAGAAATCGTTGGAAAGCCGCAGACTCCGCCTCCGCAAACGGAGCGGCTTCTTTCACAACAATGTTATGATACAATGCTATATCACATGACTTTCGATACTTCAGAAATTTTCAAAAAACGCTCGTATACCTTATATACGTCTGACGTATGCGGATTGCCGCATCTCCGGCGCCGGCAACGTTGCGAGCGTTTTTCCAAAAACCTTTCTGCCGGTGAACGCCGAATTCTTCCCCCTGGACTTGAACGCGGACGGCTCCACGATCCACTCCGCTTTTGTGTCAACGATGACAAGATCCGCGCGCAAGCCTTCCCGCAGGGCGCCTCTGTCCTTCAATCCCAAGATACGCGCCGGCGCCGCGCTCATAAGCGAAGACAGTTTTTGAAGGCTGACAAGGCCTTTTCGCGCCAGTTCCGTGTAGCACACGGCGAAAGCCGTCTCAATGCCGGAAAACCCCGGGGCGCCGTTAGCCTTGTCCCGCGCGGTGTGCGGCGCGTGATCCGTGGCTATCGCGTCAATAGCGCCGTCAACGATGCCGGCGATGACGGCGAGCCGGTCTTCCTCATCGCGCAGGGGCGGATTCACCCGTCCGAACGATTCTTTTCCCAAGAGCGCGGCGGTTTCTCCGGTGAGCGCGATGTGGTGCGGAGTCGCCTCGCAGGTGACACGCGGGTTTTTCCGCTTTGCGTCCCGAAGCAGAGCGACGGACTCCTTTGTCGACACATGGGCGATGTGAATGGCGCATCCCGCTTCGCGTCCAAGCCGGAGCGCCCGTTCTGTGGCGTTGTTTTCTTCAATGCGGCTCCACACCTCGCGTGGTTCGCCGGCATGTTTCGCCGTTTCCGCCTCAACGCCGCCATTGTCACAGTGGCAGGACACCGGCGCGCCGAATCGCGCGGCGGCTGCGAAAGCGTCAAGAAAGAGGGCGTCATCAAAAACGTCTTTGCCATCTTCGGAAAACATGAGCGGCGGATCCCGGACGGGAGGGTGGATCGCGCCACTTTTTTCTTCCATCAATCCCCGCTTAATGTCGGACAACTCCTTTCCTTCCATGCCTTTTGTCAGCGCCATCGCCGGATACAGATCGATAAGCCCCAGCGCGGCGGAACGTTCTCTGAGGGAACGCGCGGCTTCAAAGGTGTCAAGCGCCGGCTTGGTGTTCGCCATGCAGACTACGGCGGCGTACCCGCCGGCGCGCGCGGCGAGGCTTGCGGATTCAAGCGTTTCCTTTTCGGGAAAGCCCGGATCCCGAAAATGCGCGTGCAAGTCGATGAACGCGGGGAGCAGCGTCAGTCCTTTCCCATCAATAATCACATCGGCGCGCGCGGGCGTCCGTCCGCCTTGCGGGACGACTTCCTTTATAATGCCATTTTCAACGACAACGCATCCCATCATGTCACGCCGCTCGTCAACCAGATGAAAATTTTTTAGTACGTAAATTGCGCTTTCCCTCCTTGACGTTTTTCAGTATCTTTATTATAGTAGTATCTCAATTTGGACGCTATAATGCAAGAGCCTGTTCCAAAACGCGCAGGGCGTCAGTTTTTTGAACAAGCTACACAATTAAGGAGAACACATGAAAAGGACGTATCAGCCCAGTAAGGTCAAGCGCAACCGGAAATTCGGATTTCGGGCGAGGATGAAGACGCGCGGAGGCAGGCTGGTTTTGAAAAGACGCAGGGCGAAGGGGCGGTTTAAACTGACGGTTTCCGACGAGAAGAAACCGTATTAAGCGTGAGCGATTCAGGGGATTCGGAAGCGAGGCGAAAAGAAAGGGATTTGCGGTTTAGGCGGGAATGCCGGCTGAAAAAACGCGGAGAAATCAGGGCCGTATTCAAAGAAGGTAGGATTAGCGCCTGTTTTGGCGCAAAATTGTTTGTATTGAAGAATACTGTGGGTCATAACAGAATAGCGTTTACTTTTTCACGTAAATTCGGAAACGCTGTGGAACGGAACCGGTGCCGCAGGGTTGGAAGGGAAGCGTACCGCCATTTACAGCGCGATGTCAAACAGGGGTTTGATTTGGCGTTGCTGGTGTATCCGGTTGGCAAGGATACGTTCTCCGGCCGTATGGAGCAGTTGCGGCGGTTGTTTTCCAAAGCGGACTTGTTTGCGGTGAGTGTGGTGGAGGAGCGAGTGTGAGTCATACGGACAAGATGGTGGGAGCGGCGTTGCGGAAAGGCGCGCTTCTCTTAATACGGTTTTATCAATATGCGATTTCACCCTATGTTGGACCCTGTTGCCGGTATGTTCCGTCGTGTTCGGCGTATGCGTTCACGGCCATAGAAAAGCACGGTTTCTTTCGCGGCGGTTTTTTGGCGTTCAAACGGTTGCTCCGTTGCCATCCTTTTCATGCGGGCGGTTATGATCCGGTTCCGTAAGCGTGTTTCCGTGAAACAGGCTGAGGACGAAGGGCTGTCACGATGAATTCCTTAGAAGATTTAGGAACTGTTCAGAAATAACATGACCAAACGGTCATGTTATTTCTGAACAGTTCCTTACTAGAAAGGGCGGGCTTTAGGCCGCTTTTTCGACAGCTTTTCCCAAAAACAACCCGAACTATGTTTGTCGAATGTAATTCGGCGAATTACATTCGCAGGACGAAGTTCGCGTTTTGGGAAAAGACATTTAGATAAAACAAGAGGCTCTCCGTGGAGAAAAATACAATATTAGCGGTGGTTCTTTCGATTGTTGTCATCGTAGGGTTCTATGTTATTCAGGGGATTTTTTTTCCCATACAACAGCCCGCCGCGTCTGTTTCAGTGGAGCGGACGGACGGCGCCGCGGGCGGCGGATCGTCCGGCGTTTCGCCCGTTTCGCCGGGCGCGGTTCAGCCGTCAGGCGAGGCGCATGACGGCGAGGAACTTGGAGGAGCGCGCAGAGAGCTGGGAGTAGACGAAGTGGCGGAAGATGTTG